>RFFX01000076.1 GCA_003696765.1 Zetaproteobacteria bacterium
CTGATGGGGCTGCTCGAGCAGGCGCCGGGCGAGGCGGTGGAGGGCCACATCATGGCCGGGCTGGAGCGGCTGCAGAACATCGACCGGGTCAGCCAGTGGCTCGCCAACGTCCACTCCTGCCTAGTCGAATGGCGCGACCACCTGCCGCCGGCCGCAGGCGACACCCCTTGGCGCGACGGCATGCTGCAGCGCTGCGTGATGGAGGAGGAGCGGGCGGTGATCCGCTCCGTGCTGGAGGAGTGATCCCGCCGCGCCCACTGGCGGGAGGATGCGGCCGCGGCTAGGGTTGCGGGACGCTTCCACACATGTTCGGGAGGATGTGACGATGAGCGATTCTGTCTGGCCTCAGGTGGCCGACCGGCGGCTGCTGCGGGTGCTCGCCGGTCAGCTGGAGGGGGCGCTCAACCTGCTCAAGGAGAGCTCCGAGGACGGCCTGATCAAGCTCTCCGGCGCCCTGGACGAGCAGCCGGGCGAGGCGGTGGAGTTCCAGATCATGGAGGCGCTCACCGACCTGCAGAACATCGACCGGGTGAGCCAGCGGCTGCACAACGTCCGCAGCTGCCTGGCCGACTGGGCCGAGCACGCCTCCGCCCCGGAGGGGGAGGCGCCGTGGAAGGATGTGGTCGCCGCCCGCTACGTCATGGAGGAGGAACGCGAAGTGCTGAGGAGAGAGCTGTGAAGCCTCTGCGGATGAACGCCGTCCGCGGCCAGGAGGGCCGCGCAAATCCGGGGATTGCGCATGCAACCGACGGATTTGAAAGGGGATGGAAGAGCGCGCTCTTCGATCCCCGTCATGCAACACGTCCACGGAGGGACATGTTGCGATGGGAGCAGCAATGAGCGATGGAGCACCCAGGATCCTGGTCGTCGACGATTCGATGATGATCCGGCTGACCGTCAAGCGCACCCTGACCGGTGTCGATTTCCAGGTGGTGGAGGCGGCCGACGGCAAGATCGGGCTGGATACGGCGCTGGCCGCGGCCGAGGCGGGCGAGCCGTTCGACCTGATCCTGACCGACCTCAACATGCCCAACATGGACGGGTTGACCATGATCCAGAACCTGCGCGCGACCGACACCTACGCCGAGACGCCGATCGTCATGCTGACCACCGAGTCGGGGGAGGAGAAGAAGGCGGTCGGCCACGAGTCGGGCATCTCCGCCTGGCTGGTCAAGCCGTTCAAGCCCGATGCGCTGATCGAGCTGGTGGGAAGCATGCTCTTCTGAGGCCCGCATCGGCCCGTCGCGGCCAGGAGGGCCGCGCACATCGGCCGGCCGCGGAGGCGACCGGTCGGTTCCAATCGGGGATCCGGAAGGGGGCGCCCTTCGATCCCCGTCGCGCAAGGTGTCCATGGAGGGGCGCATTGCGATGGGAGCGTGGACGAAGAACTGCTCAGCGAGTTTCTGACCGAAAGCAACGAGAACCTGGCCGAGATCGAGCAGCAGTTGATGGATCTGGAGAACGATCCCCAAAACGAGGAGCTGCTCGCCGCCATCTTCCGCACCATCCATACCGTCAAGGGAAGCTGCGGCTTCATCGGCTTGAGCAAGCTGGAGAAGGTGGCCCACGCCGGTGAGAACCTGCTCTCGCGCATCCGCGCCACCCACTTCGCCGTCACCGAGGACATCGTCTCACTGCTGCTGGAAAACGCCGACGCCATCAAGGGGATCCTGGAGCATCTGGAGCGCGAGGGGTGTGAGCCGGACGTCGACCACTCGCAGCTGATCAATCGATTGCAGGCGGCGGAGCGGCTGGTCGCCGCCATGGCCGAACAGGGCGAAGGGGTCGCCCCCCCGCCGAAGGAGGAGCCCGCCGCGCAGGAGGGGGGCGATGGTGGAGCCGGTCCCGATCCCGCGACGATCCTCGCCGGCTGGGCGGCCGACTACAGCCAGGAGCTGCGCGACTGCCTGGCCGCCGCCGGTCTGGCCACGCCGCAGCAAATCGTCGATGCCGGCTTCGCCAAGCTGAAGGAGCTCGACGCCTTCACCCCTGCCGACGCGCTCAAGCTGCTCGGCACCGCCAAGGCGGCGGTGGCCGCGGGCAACGCCGACGGCGCCATCGCCGAACCGCCGCCCGAGGAGAAGAAGGAGCCGAAGAGCGCCCCCAAAGCGGAGGCGCAGCCCGCTGCGGCCGACTCCGGCGCGGCCGAGGTGAAGCAGGGGGAGATCACCCAGCCCAAACAGGCGGCCAAGGCACCGTCGGCGCCGGCGCCGGCGAAGAAGCCGGCGGCCAAGGCCGGCCCGCCGGCGGCACAGCCGCAGCGCAAGCCGGCCGGGGCCGGCAGCGTCCGGGTCGACGTCGAGCTGCTCGACGAGCTGATGAACCAGGTGGGCGAGCTGGTGCTGACCCGCAACCGGCTGATGCAGATGGTCACCACCATGGGCTCGATGGAGCTGATGCGGGTGGGGCGCGACGTCGACCAGATCACCGAACAGCTGCAGGAGAAACTGCTGCGCACCCGCATGCAGAGCATCCAGAGCATTTGGAGCAGCGTGCCGCGCATCGTGCGCGACATCGGCAAGCAGCTGGAGAAGAAGATCAAGGTGGTGATGCACGGCGAGGAGACCGAGCTCGACCGCACCATCCTCAACGCCCTCAAGGATCCGCTGACCCACATCATCCGCAACAGTTGCGACCACGGTATCGAGCTGCCGGCCGTCCGGCGCGAGCTGGGCAAGCCGGAGGAGGGGACCCTCACCCTCTCGGCCAAGCAGGAGTCGGGCTTCATCCTGATCAACATCCAGGACGACGGTGCCGGGATCGACCCGCAGAAGATCAAGAACAAGGCGGTGGCCATGGGGGTGATCACCGAGGAACAGGCCGCGGCCATGCCCGACAAGGCGGCGCTGCAGCTCATCTTCAACCCCGGCCTCTCCACCGCCGAGAAAGTGAGCAACATCTCCGGCCGCGGCGTCGGCATGGACGTGGTCAAGACCTCGATCGAGAAGGTGGGCGGCACCACCGAGATCATGAGCGAGGTCGGCCGCGGCACCACGCTGCGCATCCGCATCCCGCTGACCCTGGCGATCATCTCGGCGATGATCGTCGGCGTGCGCGGCCACCGGCTGGCGGTGCCGCAGATGAGCGTGCAGGAGCTGCTCAACGCCCCGGAGGAGTCCGAGGACTGGCGGCTGATCGCCGGCCGCCCCTTCTTCCGACTGCGCGGCAAGCTGCTGCCCATCCTCCGGCTGAGCGATTGTCTGAAGCTGCCGGAGCGGCGCCGCAAACGGAAGGAGGGCGAGGAGGTCAAGATCGACCCGATGCAGGATCAGCGGCAGGTCAACGCCGGCTCGATCGTGGTGGTCGACGTGGGCGACCAGCCCTTCGGCGTGCTGGTCGACGAGATCATCGGCGCCGAGGAGATCGTGGTCAAGCCGCTGGGGGTCCACTTCGAGCACCTCAAGCTCTACGGCGGCTGCAGCATCCTCGGCGACGGCCGGGTGGTGCCGATCCTCGACTGCAACGGCCTGGCCGGCATGCTGCAGAAGACCGAGGAGCACGACGTCACCGCCTACGCCATGGAGGAGGAGGGGGCCCGCTTCGGTCAGGAGGCGCTGCAGCACACCCTGATCTACAAGCAGGGGGATCAGCGCTACGCCATCCCGATGGCGCTGGTCGAACGGCTGGAGAACTTCCCCGCCGACCGGATCGAGCGTTCGAGCAAGGGGGAGGTGCTGCAGTACCGCGGCGCGGTGATCCCGGTGCTGCGCTGGGGCGACCTGGTCGGCGCGCCGTCGGTCGACGGTGAGGACATCTACTGCCTGATCCTCTCCGACGGCCACAAGCGGATGGCGCTGCAGGTGGAGGATGTGATCGACATCCTGGAGATCCCGCTGGACATCAAGATGGCCTCCGACTCGCCGCTCTTCCTCGGCACGGCGGTGATCCAGGATCTGGCCACCGAGGTGGTCGACGTCTTCGAGGTGGTCAAGCAGGTCGATCCCAACTGGTTCCAGCGCAACAAGCGCGAGGAGGCGGAGGTCAAGCTCAAGGTGCTCTACGCCGAGGCCGCCCCCTTCTTCCGCAACCTGGTGGTGCCGGTACTGGAGACGCTCAACCTGGAGATCTGGCAGGCTTCCGACGGCGCCGAGGCGGTGCGCATCCTCGAGGAGCGCACCCCCGACCTGATCCTGACCGACATCGAGATGCCGAACATGGACGGCTACGAGCTGGCCACCTGGGTGCGGGAACACCCCCATCTGGCGGAGATCCCGATCGTGGCGCTCACCGCCACCCCGCCGGACGAGGACGACGAGGCCCGGCGGTCGCTCTTCACCGAGATCCTGCTCAAGTTCGACCGGCAGTCGATCGAGGAGTTCCTGCGCGAGCATCTCGACAACATCGGCGTACGCGGCGAGTTCGACAGCCTGTAGCCTGAGAGGGGGAGCAACGGGATGAACGGCAACAACGTGATCCAGTCGGAGGCACACAGCAGCAGCCAGTTGACCGAACTGCTCACCTGTCTGGTGGGCGACCAGTGGATCGGGCTCAAGGTGCAGAACGTGCGTGAGGTGGTGACCAAGCAGATCCGCACCGAGATGCCCCTCTCGCCCGACTGCGTCATGGGGCTGATCAACCTGCGCGGCAAGGTAATCACCGAGATCGAGGTACGCACGGTGGTGGGGCTGCCCCACCGCGCCGAAGAGGCCCCGCTCCACGTCGCCATCGTCGAGACCAGCAACGGTGAGGACTTCGGCCTGATCGTCGACGACGTCGGCGCCGTGATCGAGCTCGACTACGACAACTTCGAGGCGACACCGCGCTCGCTCAGCCCGATCTGGCTGCAGGTGAGCGAGGGGGTGATGAAGCAGGAGGACCGGGTGATCGTGGTGGTCAACGTCGACCGCTTTATCTCGCTGACCATTCCCGACGGGGGGGATGCCAACCGCGACAGCGGCGGCAACTGAGAGTCCGGAACGAAGGAGAGTAGCGGATGAAAGCGCTTGTGGTGGATGATGCCAAGGTGGTGCGGGTCTCGCTCGGCCGCATCATGAAACAACTCGGCTACGAGGTGCTGGAGGCGGCCGACGGCGCCCAGGCGATCGAACAGATCGAGGCCCACCCCGACACCACGGTGGTGATGCTCGACTGGAACATGCCGGTGATGAACGGCTACGACTTCCTGGTCGAGCTGCGCAGCCGGCCGGAGCACGGCAGCGAGCCCAAGGTGATCATGGTCACCACCGAGACCGGGATGGGCCAGATGCTCAAGGCGCTGGCCGCCGGCGCCGACGAGTACATCATGAAGCCGTTCGACAAAGATATGGTGATCAGCAAGATGGAGATCCTCGGCCTGGAGATCAAGCAGGATTGATCCGGCCGAAACCGGTCCGTCCGTGGACTTTTCGCGATTCGATCAGGGCATGCCGCGAAACCTTCGGCTTCGACGGCCCCTCGCAGGATCTCCGTCCCTAAGCGACCCGACGACCTGATTCAAGGATGACCATGTGAACACACAGAAGATCCGCGTCCTGATCGTCGACGACTCGGTCGTCTTCCGCAACTTCCTGCGCAAGTGCCTGACCGACCTCGGGGATATCGAGGTGGTCGGCATCGCCCGCGACGGCGTCGACGCGCTGGAGAAGATCAAGAGCCTCAAGCCGGAAGTCGTCACGCTGGACATGGAAATGCCGCGCATGACCGGCATGGAGGTGCTGGCCGAGCTGGGCGGCCGCGACGACAACGTCGAGGTGGTCGTGGTCAGCGGCGCCAACCGCAACGACGCCGAGCGGACGGTCAAGGCGCTGGAGGCGGGCGCCTTCGACTTCGTGGTCAAGCCGACCAGCGACGACCCCGATCCGGCGGCCACCCTCAAGAAGGTACTCAACGAGAAGATCGCCCTCGCCGCCCGGAAGGTGCGTCTGGCCGGCCGCCGTCGGGGCGCACCGCCGCCCGCGGCGCCACCCCGGCGCGCCCCCACCCGCATCGAGGAGCAGCGGCGGAAGATGGCCGAGCAGCGCAAACAGGCGGCGGCCGCCGCGGCGCCCCCCGGAGTGGTTCCAGGAAAGCTGCGGCCGCGCACCCTCAAGGGGCGGCCGGACATCATCGCCATCGGATCGAGCACCGGCGGGCCCAAGGCGTTGCACGCCTTCTTCTCGGAGCTGCCGGGCAACCTGCCGGTGCCGCTGGTGCTGACCCAGCACATGCCCAAGCTCTTCCTGGTCTCGCTGGCCAAGCGGATCAACGACACCTGCCCGCCCGACTGCGTCATCGCCGAAGAGGGGATGGTGCTCAGACCGGGAGTGATCCACGTCGCACCCGGCGACCGCCACATGGAGATCGTCCGCTCCAGAGGCGGCCTGGCGGTCCATCTCGACGACGGCCCCAAGGTGCATCACTGCAAGCCGGCGGTCGACCCGATGTTCTTCTCGCTGGCCAGGCTGGCGCCGCAGATCAAGACGCTGGCCGTCGTCCTCACCGGCATGGGGGCCGACGGCGCCGCGGGCGCGATGGAGATCGGCAACCGCGGAGGCCATGTGATCGTGCAGGACGAGAAGACGAGCGTGGTTTGGGGAATGCCCGGCGCCACCTTCAAGATGGGTGCCGCCCACGAGGTCCACCCGCTCGATCTGATCGACGAGGCGGTGCTGCGCTTCTTCAACGGAGGTGGCTGATCGATGTCTATGAGCGACCGGGAGTTCGAGTATATCAGCTCCTTCCTGCTGAAGAACAGCGGCATCGTGGTCAAGAAGGACAAGATGTACCTGCTGCGCTCGCGGCTGCAGCCGCTGCTGCGTAAACACAAGATCCCCTCGCTCGACGCACTGGCCCAGCAGATCCGCAAGGACGAGCGTAGCGCGCTGGCCCACGCGGTGGTCGATGCGATGACCACCAACGAGACCCTCTTCTTCCGCGACCAGTACCCCTACGAGGCGCTGAAGACCCTGATCTTCCCCGAGCTGGTCCACAAGAAGGGGCCGGGGACGCGGATCAACATCTGGTCGGCGGCCGCCTCACGCGGCCAGGAAGGGATCTCCATCGCCCTGACTGCGATGGAGTCGGTGCCGCAAGCCGACCGCCGGGTCCACATCCTCGGCACCGACCTCTCCGACGAGGCGCTGGCCTACGCCAACGAAGGGCTCTACACCCAGATGGAGGTGCAGCGCGGCATGCCGGTCAAGATGCTGGTGCGCTTCTTCAACCAGGAGGGGACCAACTGGCGCATCTGCCCGGAGATCAAGGCGATGCTCACCTACAAGAAGGCCAACCTGGTCTCCGACCAGCTCGGCGCGGTGGTCCGCCCACACGGGCCGTTCGATGTCGTCTTCCTGCGCAACGTACTGATCTACTTCACGGTGGAGGAGCGCAAGCGGGTGATCGACCGCATCGCCGCCCAGATGGTCAAGGGGGGCTACCTGATCACCGGCGCCACCGAGGTGGCGCAGGGCTTCCGCTCGCAGTGGCAGATGATCCCCTTCAAGACCAAACGGCTGTGGCAGTTGCGCTGAACCCGGCCGCATCCACCGCCGACGGCTCCGCTGCGGGGCCGTTTTCGTTTCTGCTCATCCCGGCGATCGACCTCAAGGGGGGCCACTGCGTGCGGCTGCGCCAGGGGAGGATGGATACGGCCACCGACTACGGCGACGATCCGGCGGCCATGGCGCTGCGCTGGCAACAGGCCGGTGCGCAGCGGCTCCACCTGGTCGATCTCGACGGCGCCTTCGCCGGCCGGCCGGCCAACAGGGAGGCGGTCGCCGCCGTCTGCCGGGCGGTGAAGATCCCGGTGCAGCTCGGCGGCGGAGTGCGCGACCTGGCCACCATCGAGGCGATGCTCGCGCTCGGCGTCGACCGGGTGATCCTCGGCTCGGCGGCGGCGGCCGATCCAGAGCTGGTCGAGGAGGCCTGCCGCGCCTTCCCCGACCGCGTCTGTGTCGGCATCGACGCCCGCGACGGCCGGGTGGCGGTCCACGGCTGGGGCGAGACGACCGAGATCGCCGCCGCCGATCTGGCCCGCCGCTTTAGCGACGCCGGGGTGGCGGCGATCATCTACACCGACATCGCCCGCGACGGCATGCTCACCGGGCCGAACATCGCCGCCACCGTCGCGCTGGCCCGCTCCATCTCCACCCCGGTGATCGCCTCCGGTGGCATCGCCTGCCTCGACGACGTGCTGGCGCTGGCCGCACACAGCCTCGACGGGATCGCCGGCGCCATCACCGGGCGGGCCCTCTACGAAGGGCGGCTCGACCTGGCCGGAGCACTCACCGCCCTGGCGGCGCGGGCGCCTTCCCCCTGACGCCACCGCCTTGCTGCGCAAGCGGATCATCCCCTGCCTGGATGTCGCCGGCGGCCGCGTGGTCAAGGGGGTCCAGTTCGTCGATCTGGTCGACGCCGGCGATCCGGTCGAGGCGGCGCTGCGCTACGACGCTCAGGGGGCGGACGAGCTCGCCTTCCTCGACATCCGCGCCAGCCACGAACACCGCGAAACGCTCTACCACATGGTCGAGGAGGTGGCCGCCTGCATCTTCATGCCACTCACCGTCGGCGGCGGGGTCGGATCGCTGGAGGATATCGAGCGCCTGCTCCACGCCGGCGCCGACAAGGTATCGATCAACTCGGCGGCGCTGCGCCGCCCGGAGCTGGTGGAGGAGGCGGCCCGGCGGTTCGGCTCCTCCACCATCGTGGTGGCGATCGACGCCCGGCGGAGCGGCGACCACTGGGAGTGCTACACCCACGGCGGACGCCGCCCCACCGGGATCGACGCCGTCGACTGGGCACGGCGGATGAGCGACGCCGGCGCCGGCGAGATCCTGCTGACCAGCATGGACGCCGACGGCACCCGGGCCGGCTACGACCTCGCGCTCACCCGGGCGGTGGTCGACGCCGTCTCCGCCAACGTGGTCGCCTCCGGCGGCGTCGGCACCCTGCGCCACCTGGTCGAGGGGCTGACCGTCGGCGGCGCCGACGCGGTGCTCGCCGCCTCGATCTTCCACTTCGGCAGCCACACCATCGCCGAGGCCAAGGAGGAGCTGATGCGCTGCGGCATCCCGGTCCGCCCGCCGCCGCGATCCGCCGCACCCCGGGAGCGGTGAATGGTCGAGTGGGCCTCCGATCTGGTCGCGCAGTACGGCTACTGGGCCGTCTTCGTCTGGACCTTCATCGAGGGGGAGACCACCCTCATCGCCGCCGCCGCCGCGGCCGCCGCCGGCCTGCTCCAGCCGTGGAAGGTGATCGCTACCGCAGCGCTCGGCGCCTGGCTGGGCCACATCGCCTTCTTCCTCCTCGGCCGCTGGCGCGTCATGGAGGTGATCCGCGCCTTCCCCTCGCTCCACCGCCACTACCCCAAGGTCAACACCATCCTCGACCGCCACGCCAACTGGTCGATCTTCCTCTTCCAGTACCTCTACGGAACGCGGATGGCTGCGGCGATCCTGTTCGGCTGCTCCTCCCTCACCTTCCCCCGCTTCGCCGCCCTGCAGGTACTCAACTGCCTCTCCTGGGCGATCGTCGTCTACGCCGCCGGCCACGCCCTCGGGCTGGCGGCGATCGCGCTCTTCGACCGCTTCGGGCTGCTCGGGCTGATCCTGCTGACGACGGCCGGAGTGCTCCTCTTCTCGTGGGGGGGCGGGCGGATCCAGCGGCGTCTGGCCCGCTGGTGGGAGCGTCTCTGACGGTGGTCTCCGCGCCGGCGCCCCGTTACCATTGCCCGCAAATGCGCCATCGTCCGCAAACGGCTCCGCGCTTCCACCCCACGCCATGACCGGCATCCGCCACCGGCCGCCGCCGATCTCCTCCTTCCTGCCGGCGGAGACCGTCGACATGATGATGCACTACGGCGGCGACCTGCCGCGCGATTTCGCCGTCGAGGAGCAGATGACCGTGCTCTTCACCGACCTGCGCAAGTTCACCCAGTTCTCCGAGGAGCACGATCCCCACCGCATCTACGAAACCCTCAACGCCAGCATCTCCCTGCAGACCCGCATCGTCGCCCGCCACCACGGCAGCGTGAACAAGTTCCTCGGCGACGGCATCCTGGCCATCTTCGCCGGCGAGGAGCGGACGGCCAACGCCTGCCGCTGCATGGTCGATATGGCGCGGGAGCTGCCGCAGATCAAGCGGGAGGACGCCGACTATCAGAGCTGCGGCGTCGGCTTCGGCATGCAGGACGGCAAGGTGCTCTACTGCCTCCTGGGCGACGAACACCGGCGGGAATTCACGGTGATCGGCGACGTGCCCAACACCGCCGCCCGCCTCTGCGGCTCGGCCAATGCCTTCGAAGGGCTGATGACCGAGGAGTGCGTCCGGCGACTGCCCGAAGCGCTGGTCGCCGACCATGTCGCCTTCTACCGGGAGATGCGGCTGCGCGGCAAGCGGCGGCCGGTCCGGGTCTACCGTATCCGCCCTTGAGGATGCCGCCGGCCGGCATCGTGGCGTTGTCGTGCCGCCCCCGTCCAGGATGTGTGCGGGCGGACATCTGTTATGTTGCAAGAGGATCGAAGAGCGCGGTCTTCGATCCCCTTACAAATCCTGTCGGTTGCGTCTGCAACCTGACCCACACGGAGTACCGACACCCATGATCCAACCCGCATCCCTGCAGGTGGCAGGGGCCAGCTACCGCTACTACCCGATCGAAGCGGCAGGCGACACCAGCCGGCTGCCCTGCGCGCTCAAGATCCTGCTGGAGAATCTGTTGCGCCGCCTCGATGGAGCGCGCGTCACCGAGGAAGACGTCCGCGCCCTGGCCGACTGGCACCCGGGTGGGACCACGCGTGAGATCGCCTTCATGCCGGCGCGGGTGCTGATGCAGGACTTCACCGGCGTGCCGGCGGTGGTCGATCTGGCGGCGATGCGCGATGCGGTGGCCGATCTCGGCGGTCGGCCCGAGGCGATCGATCCGCAGATCCCGGCGGAGATGGTCATCGACCACTCGGTGCAGGTGGACCACTTCGGCACCGCCCGGGCGCTGGCCGACAACACGGCCGTCGAGTTCGCCCGCAACCGCGAGCGCTACGCCTTCCTCAAATGGGGCCAGCAGGCCTTCGGTCGGCTGCGGGTGGTGCCGCCGGGGATGGGGATCGTCCACCAGATCAACCTCGAGGCGCTGGCCCGGGTCGTCTTCGTCGACGAGCAGGGGGTGGCCATGCCCGACACGCTGGTCGGCACCGACTCCCACACCACCATGATCAACGGCCTGGGGGTGCTCGGCTGGGGGGTCGGCGGCATCGAGGCGGAGGCGGCGATGCTCGGCCAGCCGATCTCCATGCTGCTGCCGCGGGTGGTCGGCTTCGAGCTGACCGGCGCCCTGCCTGCGGGTGCGACGGCGACCGACCTGGTGCTCACCATCGTGGAGATGTTGCGCGCCCACGGGGTGGTGGGCAAGTTCGTCGAGTTCTACGGCGAAGGGGTGGCGCGGCTGTCGCTGGCCGACCGCGCGACCATCGCCAACATGGCACCGGAATATGGCGCCACCTGCGGCCTGTTCGCCATCGACGACGAGACACTCAACTACCTGCGGCTCACCGGTCGCGACCAGCAGCAGATCGCTCTGGTCGAGGCCTATGCCAAGGCGCAGGGGCTGTGGCGCAACGATGTCGAGCCACCGCAGTTCGACGAACACCTTCGGCTGGACATGGCCACCATCACCCCCTCCATCGCCGGCCCCAGGCGGCCGCAGGACCGCATCGCCCTCAGCGCGGCCAAGGCCGCCTTCGAACGGGACCTGACCGGGGTCAAGGAGGCGGCGGGGATCGAGGCACGACCGGTGACGCTGGCCCGAAGCAACGCCACCCTGCGCGACGGCGCGGTGGTGATCGCCGCCATCACCTCCTGCACCAACACCTCCAACCCGTCGCTGATGCTCGCCGCCGGCCTGCTGGCGAAAAAGGCGGTGGCGCGGGGGCTGGCCCGCGCGCCGTGGGTCAAGAGCTCGCTCGCCCCCGGCTCGCGCGCGGTGGCCGAATACCTTGCCGCCGCCGGGCTGATCGAGCCTCTCGAGGCGCTCGGCTTCCATATCGTCGGCTACGGCTGCACCACCTGCATCGGCAACTCCGGCCCCCTGCCGCAGGAGGTGTCGCAGGCCATCGCCGAGGGCGACCTCACCGTCTGCGCGATCCTCTCCGGCAACCGCAACTTCGAGGGGCGCATCCATCCCGAGGTGCGGATGAACTACCTGGCCAGCCCGCCGCTGGTGGTGGCCTACGCCATCGCCGGCACCATGGAGATCGACCTCACCTGTGAGCCGCTCGGCCATGACGCCCACGGCAGACCGGTGATGCTCGACGAGATCTGGCCGACGGCCGAGGAGCTGGCCCAGGCCGCGGCGGCGGTCGACCCGGCGCAGTTCGCCCGCGCCGGCAGCGCCATGGAGCGCGGCGACGACAACTGGCGCCGGCTCGACGCCCCGCAGGGCGACCGCTTCGACTGGCCGGCCGACTCCACCTACATCCGACAGCCCCCCTACTTCCGCGCCATGGCCAGGGAACCGGAGCCGATCGGCGACCTTACCGGGCTGCGCGTGCTCGCCCTGCTGGGGGACTCGGTCACCACCGACCACATCTCGCCCGCCGGCGCGATCAAGGCCGATTCGCCGGCCGGGGCGTGGCTGCGCGCCCACGGGGTTGCGCCGCGCGACTTCAACTCCTACGGCTCGCGCCGCGGCAACCACGAGGTGATGATGCGCGGCACCTTCGCCAACATCCGGCTGCGCAACCTGCTGGCGCCGGGCAGCGAAGGAGGGGTGACCCGGCTGCAGCCGGAGGGGGAGGAGATGACCATCTTCGATGCCGCCACGGCGCTGAAGGCGCAGGGATGCGGAGCGATGGTCATCGCCGGCCGGGAGTACGGCACCGGCTCCTCGCGCGACTGGGCGGCCAAGGGGCCGGCGCTGCTCGGCGTGCGGGCGGTGCTGGCCGAGAGCTTCGAGCGGATCCACCGCTCCAACCTGGTCGGCATGGGGCTGTTGCCACTGCAGTTCCGCGAAGGGGAGAACGCCGCCACGCTCGGGCTGACCGGCTTCGAGCGGTTCGACATCCGCGGCATCCGGCCGGGCGCCGCCACGGTGGAGATCACCGCCACGGCGGACGACGGCGGCATCACCCGATTCCCGGCGCAGATCCGCATCGACACCCCGCGGGAGTGGGACTACTACCGCCACGGCGGCATCCTCCCGTTCGTGCTGCGCCGGCTGGCCGGCTGACCGGGCCGCCCCCTTCAGCGGGGATTCAGCGGCCGTTCATTGATCGACGGCTACGCTGCCGCGCCATGCCCGGCAGCCGCGCCTCCGAAGGGGGCGGCGATTCCTCCCCTTCCGCGCACGACCGCTCTCGAGCCCCGGCTGGAGCGGCGGGTGCGCTGCGTGTGACCCGATGAGCGACGCGATCCGCGAGATCCCCTACAACTACACCTCCTGCTCCGATCGCGAGATCGTCCACCGCTTCCTCGGCGAGGCCGCCTGGGAGGATCTCTGCGTGCTGCGCCACCAGCGGCGCACCGGCCGATCGGCCCGTATGCTGTTCGAGATCCTGGGGGATGTCTGGCTGATCGAGCGCAACCCCTTCGCCCGCAACAACCTGCTCAGCGACGAGAAGCGGCGGCGGCGCATGCGCCGCATCCACCAGGACCGGCTGCAGCGGATCTACGCCGGTGCGGAGGGCAACAGCCGCGCCACCCGGGTGGCCGCCCGCACCGAGCGGATGCTCGACGACTTCTACCGCTGGTTCGAGGAGGAGCCGGCCCGACGCAAACGGGCGCGCGCCGCCTTCGCCCGCCACACCCACCGCAACAACATCCACTTCGACGCCTTCACCCTGGCCCACAGCGCCACCGACGCCACCGACTGGCGCCACCACCACCCCTTCTGCGTCCTCACCCCGGATCGCGCCGAGGAGCTGCCCGGTCTGGTGCGCGCCGCCCGCCGGCTCGGGCTGGTGGTGATCCCGCGCGGGGGGGGCACCGGCCTCTGCGGCGGATCGGTGCCGCTGCAGAACAACGCCGTGGTGGTCAACCTGGAGAAGCTCGACCGGATCGGCCCGGTGGTCGAGCGCGACGTCGGCGGCGGCCGGATGGTGCCGACCATCACCGCCGGCGCCGGCGCGGTCACCGGCCGGGTGATGGAGGCGGCCAAGCCCCACATCTTCGCCACCGACCCGACCAGCCTCTGGGCCTGCACCATCGGCGGCAACATCGCCTCCAACGCCGGCGGCAAGCATGCCGTCCTCTGGGGCACCTGTGTCGACAACCTGTTGTCGTGGAAGATGGTCCGCCCCGACGGCGGCTGGCTGCTGGTCGAGCGGCTCGACCACAACCTGGGGCGGATCGATCCGAACGGGAGGGTGCGCTTCCGCCTCACCCGGCTGCGTGATGACGGCACCACCCCGCTGCCGGAGGGGGAGGAGCTGCTCGAACTCGACGGCGCCACCTTCCGCCGTGCCGGCCTGGGCAAGGATGTCACCCGCAAGGCGCTCGGCGGGCTGCCCGGCGTGCAGAAGGAGGGGTGCGACGGCTTCATCACCGAGGCGACCTTCATCCTCCACCGCCCCTTCGCCTGCACCCGCACCGTCTGCTGCGAGTTCTACGACCACGACCTGTCGGCGGCCACCCGGGCGATGGTCGAGATCAAGGAGTTCGTCGACCACTACGAAGGGGCCGCCATCGAGGGGCTGGAGCACTTCGACGCCAAGTATGTCCGCGCCATCGAGTACGTCGGCAAGTCGAGCCGACGGAGCAACCCGAAGGTGGTGCTGCTGATCGACATCTCCGGCGACGAGGAGCGGCCGGTGGCCGCGGCGGCGGCCGAGGTGTGCCGCATCGCCTCCATCGCCGGCGGCGAGGGATTCGTCGCCGTCTCGGACGAAGACCGCCGCCGCTTCTGGGCCGACCGCGGACGGATGGCGGCGATCGCCCGCCACACCCGCGCCTTCAAGCTCAACGAGGATGTGGTCATCCCGCTCCACCGGCTGGCCGACTACAGCGATTTCATCGAGCGGCTCAACATCGAGCAGTCGATCGCCAACAAGATCGCCATCGCCGACGCCATGGAGGAGGTACTCACCCGCGCGCAGCGCGAGGCCGACGAAACGCTCGGCGCCAAGCTGCAGCAGGCGCTGGTGCTGCTGCGCCGGGTACGGGCGCAGTGGCAGGGCTACCTCTCCCGCCTGGACGAACCGGCGCGCAGCGTGCTCGGCGCCGACGTCGGCAAGGGGAGCCTCCTGCGCCTCATCCAGCACGGCGGGCTGCGCATCTCGCTGCGTCGGGAGCTGGAGGAGCCGATCCGCGACCGGCTTCAAGGCTTCGAGGCGCTGCGCGCACAACTCGCCGCCGCCGCCGCACGCGCCCGCTCCTCCCGGCTGGTCATCGCCACCCACATGCACGCCGGCGACGGCAACGTCCATACCAACATCCCGGTCAACTCCAACGACTACGCCATGATGAAGCAGGCCCACCACCTGGTCGAACGGATCATGGCCAAAGCTGTGGAGCTGGGCGGGGTGATCTCCGGCGAGCACGGCATCGGCATCACCAAGCTCCCCTGGATGAACCGAGCCCATCTCGAAGAGGTGGCCGACTATCTGGAGGCGCTCGATCCCGAGCGGCTCTTCAATCGCGGCAAGCTCACCCCGGACCACGACCTGTCGCTCACCTACACCCCCAGCTTCAACCTGCTGGAGCACGAGGCGATGATCCTCGAGGCGGCGGAGGTGAGCGAGTTGTCCGAGGTGATCAGCCCCTGCCTGCGCTGCGGCAAGTGCAAGCCGGTGTGCAACACCCACTTCCCCCGCGCCGACCTGCTCTACTCGCCGCGCAACAAGATCCAGGCCGCCGCCGGCATCATCGAGGTCTTCCTCTACGAATCGCAGCGGGGCGACGGCATCTCCTTCGCCCAGTTCGGCAACCTGCGCGAGGTCGCCGACCACTGCACCATCTGCCACAAATGCCGCCCCCCATGCCCGGTGGGGATCGACTTCGGGGAGGTCACCGAGAAGATGCGGGCGCTGCTCAAGCGGCACGGAGAGGGCTGCGGCACCATCGGCAGCCGGCTGGCGCTCACCTTCCTCACCCTGCAGCGCCCCGATGCGGTGCGGTTGATGCGCGACCTGCTGATCCGCTGGGGCTACCGCGGCCAGCGGCTGCTCCACCGGCTGGCGGCGGGCGCCGGGCTGCTGAAGCGGACACCGGCGGGGCGGCGCCACCTCGACGGGGTGCAGGCGCAGGTGATCCACTTCGTCGAACGGCCGCTGCCGGTGGCACCGCACAAGACGGCGCGGCAGCTTCTGGGCATCGAATCGAAGGACGCCAACATGATCCCGGTGGTGCGCGATCCCGAGCGGGCCAACGGCCAGGCGGTCTTCTACTTCCCCGGCTGCGGCTCCGAACGCCTCTACTCGCAGATCGCCATGGCCAGCGTCGCCGCGCTGTTCGATCTGGGGCGCAACGTGGTGCTCCCCCCCTCCTACCTCTGCTGCGGCTACCCCAGCACCGCCGCCGGCGACGCCGCGCGCGGCGCGCAGATCGGCTACGACAACCGCGTGCTGTTCCACCGCATCCGGCACGCCCTCTCCTATCTCGACTTCGAGGCGGTGGTGGTCTCCTGCGGTACCTGCTTCGACCAGCTCTCGACCTACCAGTTGGAGCAGATCTTCCCCGACGCCCCGCTGATTGACATCCACGAATACCTGGTGGCACAGGGGGTGACGATGAACGGCGCAGGGACGCGCTACCTCTACCACGAGCCATGCCACACCCCGATGAAGCGCCACGGCGGAGTGGCGACGGTCGCCTCCCTGCTGGGCGACGAGGTGGAGGCATCCCCCGACTGCTGCGGCGAGGCGGGGACGATGGCGGTGGCCACCCCCGCGATCGCCGGCAAGATCCGCGCCCGCAAGGAGGAACGACTCGCCGGCGCCGCCGACCGTGCCGATGCCATCCTCACCTCCTGCCCCTCCTGCCTGCAGGGGTTGGGCCGGCTGGAGCAGGTCAGCGGCCTGGCGGTCGACTATCCGGTGGTCGAGCTGATGCGCCGCCGGCGGGGGAAGGAGTGGCAGCAGCAGTTCCGCCGGCGACTGCAACGCCACGGGGTCGAATGGGTGCTGATGTAGCCGGCGACGCGCTCCGGCTCGCGCTGCCCCGGTCGGCTGCGGAGCGGATGCTCGAGGCCGCCCGGCTGATCTTCGCCCTCAAACGCAACCCGGTCTGGCTGGCCCATCTGGAGCCGATGCTTCCTGCGGCGGCGCGCGTCACCCCCGATCAGCCCAGCCTGCTGATGGGCTACGACTTCCACCTGACCGACGACGGGCCGCGGCTGATCGAGATCAACAACAACGCCGGCGGCCTCTTCCAGCGGGGGGAATGGCTGCCGCAACCGACGTGGCGGGTGTGGCACGAACCGCTGGAGGCGCGGCTGCGCGCCATGTTCCCCCCCAGCTGGCGGCGGCTGGCCATCGTCGATGCGGCGATCACCGAACAGCCGATGTACCCCGAGATGGCCGCCTACGCCCGGCTGCTGGAGGCCGAAGGGCGCACCGTGCGGCTCTGTACGCCAGAGGAGATCGAGGGCGGGGCGGAGGGGCTCTTCCTCCACGGCATGCGGATCGACGCCATCTACAACCGCCACACCGACTTCTACCTCGAGAGCCCGGAGATGGCCGCCATCCGCGCCGCCTTCACCGCCGGCACCGTCGCGCTCAACCCCCACCCGCGCAGCTACGCCCTGATCGGCGACAAGGGGCGGCTGGCCGACATCTGGCTGCCCGGCCTGCTGGAAGAGGCGCTGCCGGCGGCCGAGGTGGCCGCCATCCGCGCGCTGGTCCCCCCCACCCTGCGCATGCGTGACCGCGATCCCGACTGGTGGTGGCGCCGGCGCAAGCAGTGGGTCTTCAAGCCGACGGCCCGCCACGGCGGCAAGGGGGTGATGCGGGGGGGCGACATCAGTCGCGCCCGCTTTGCACGGCTCGACCTCGACGATATGGTGGCGCAACAGCTGGTCCCGCCCGGCCGGGTGGAGGTGGATGGCGTCTCCTTCAAGGCCGACTTCCGCCTCTACATGCACGGCGCCACCCCGATCGCGCTCGCCGGCCGGATCTGGCGGGGGGCGGTGACCAACTTCCGCCATCCGGGCAGCGGCTGGGCGGTGGTGGAGCTGACCGAACAGGGGGGGCAAGGGAGGTAGGGAGTTGATTCGCAAATGTCTCTTCCCGGCGGCGGGCTACGGCACCCGCTTCCTGCCGGCGACCAAGGCGCAGGCCAAGGAGATGCTGCCGGTGGTCAACAAGCCGCTGATCCAGTACGGTGTCGAGGAGGCACTGGCCGCCGGCATGCACGAGATCGCCATCGTCACCGGCCGGGGCAAGCGGGCGATCGAGGACCACTTCGATGTCACCTTCGAGCTCGAACACCAGATCCGCGGCACCGCCCGCGAGCGACAGCTGGCCGAGATCCGCGCGCTGCTGCAGCAGTGCCGCTTCTCCTACACCCGCCAGCTGCAGATGCGCGGGCTGGGTGATGCCATCCTCACCGGCGAAACGCTGATCGGCGATCAGCCCTTCGGCGTGCTGCTGGCCGACGATCTCTGCGTCAACGACGACGGCGACGGCGTCATGGCGCAGCTGGTCGCCGCCTGGCGCAAGTACCGCTGCAGCGTGGTGGCGGTGCAGGAGGTGACCCGCGCCGAGCTCTCCAACTACGGCGTCATCGCCGGCCGCTGGATCGACGACGACCACCTGATGGTGCAGCAGATGGTGGAGAAGCCCACCCCGGAGGAGGCCCCCTCCAACCTGGCGATCATCGGCCGCTACATCCTCACCCCCGACATCTTCGACCTGCTGCGCCACACCGAGCCGGGGAGGAACGGCGAGGTGCAGATCACCGACGCGTTGCGGGTGCAGGCCGAACGCGGCATGGTGGTCGCCTGCCGCTTCGCCGGCCGCCGATTCGACTGCGGCAGCATCGACGGCTTCGTTGCGGCGACCAACTTCTTCTACCGGAAGCTGCGCGGATGAGCCGCGCGCCGCAGAGCACCTCCGGAGCGTGATCCGCGCCGCGCGGCTGGATGCCTGGCGCCGGCTGATGCGGCTCGACCGGCCGATCGGCACCTGGCTGGTGCTGTGGCCAGCGATGTGGGCGCTGTGGATCGCCGGCCGCGGCCACCCCGACGGCATGCGGGTGGCACTCTTCGCCCTCGGCGCTCTGGTCATGCGCTCGGCCGGCTGCGTGGTCAACGACATCGCCGACCGCCACATCGACCCCCACGTCGCCCGCACCCGCGATCGCCCGCTGGCCGCAGGCGAGATCTCCACCGCCGAGGCGGCGCTGCTCTTGTTCCTGCTGCTCGCCGCCGCCGCCCTGCTCGCCCTGCTGCTCGACCCGCCGGCGCGGTGGCTTGCGGCGGCGGCGGCGGCGCTGGCCATCCTCTACCCCTTCACCAAGCGGTGGCTGCCGATCCCGCAGCTCTTCCTCGCGCTGGCCTTCGCCATGGCCATCCCGATGGCCTTCATCGCGGAATGCGGCCGGCTGCCGCCGATCGCCTGGCAACTGGTCGCCGCCGACCTCTGCTGGGTGGTGGCCTACGACACCATCTACGCCATGATGGATCGCGACGACGACCGGCGCATCGGCGTGGGCTCCACCGCCCTCCTCTTCGGCCGGTGGGACCGCGCGGCCATCGGCCTGCTGCAGGCCGCCGCCCTGCTGCTGCTGGCCACGCTCGATCCGCCGCTCCCCCACCCCGAGGCATGGTGGACCGCCGTCGCGCTGACCGCGCTGCTCTTCGGCTGGCAGCAGTGGTTGATCCGCGACCGCAGCCGCGACGGCTGCATGCGCGCCTTCCTCAACAACCACCCGGCCGGCGCGCTGCTCTTCCTCGGCCTCTTCTTCGGCGGCGCCTGACCCCCACCCCGAGGAGGGGAGCGGGCCGGATCACCGCCCCTAAGAAGACTCCTTCAGCCCCAGCTTGCGCAGCCGGTAGCGCATCGAACGGAAGCTGATCCCCAGAAGCTCCGCCGCACGGGTGGCGTTGCCGCCGCACTCGGCCAGCGCCTCAGCCAGCAGCCCCCGCTCGATCCGTTCGAGCCAGCCGTCGAGCGTCAGGCCCGAGGCGCGAAGGCCGTCCAGCGCCGCCGGTGGGGCGGGAGCGGCCTCGGGTGGGGCGGCGCAGAGCTGCTCGTCGAGCAGCGCCGGATCGAGCCGGCCGTCGTCGGAGAGGGCAACAAGCCGCTGCAGCAGGTTCTCCAACTCGCGCACGTTGCCCGGCAGCGGCAGCGCTGCGATCCGATCGATCACCTCCGCCGGGACGACGATCTCCTCCCCGCCGCCGATGCGCGCGAGGATGGCGCGGATCAGCAGCGGCAGATCCTCCCTGCGCGCCCGCAGCGGCGGCAGGTGGACCGGCACGACATTGAGCCGATAGAAGAGATCCTCGCGGAAGGCGCCCCGCTCCACCTCGGCGGCGAGGTCGCGGTTGGTCGCCGCCACCACCCGCACGTCGACCGGCCGTTCGACCTGCTCGCCCACCCGCCGCACGGTGCGCTCCTGCAGCATCCGCAGCAGCTTGACCTGGACCGACGGGGGGATCTCCCCCACCTCGTCGAGGAAGAGGGTGCCGCCGGAGGCCGCCTCGACCAGCCCCTGGCGGTCGCGCTCGGCGCCGGTGAAGGCCCCCCTGCAGTAGCCGAAGAGCTCCGCCTCGAACAGCCCCTCGGGGATCGCCGCGCAGTGCACCGGCACGAAGGGGCCGTCGCGCCGGGGGGAGGCGGCGTGCAGGAAGCGGGCGGAACACTCCTTGCCGGTGCCCGACTCGCCGCTGATCAGCACCGTGAAGTCGCGCCGCGCCGCGCGCAGCAGCCGTTCGCGCACCCGCTGCATGGGGAGCGACTCGCCGAGCAGCAGCCCCTCCGGCATCTGCGCCGACGCCTCCTCCGTCCCCTCCGGGGCCGAGGCTCGGCCATCCTCCAGCGCCCGCTCGACCGCCGCGGCGAGATCGTCGATCGAGACCGGCTTGGTCAGGTAGTCGAAGGCGCCCAGCCTCATCGCCTGCACCGCCGTATCGGCGCTGGCGTAGGCGGTGAGCAGCAACACACGGCACCCCTCGACCGCGGCGGCCGTCCGCACCACCTCCAGCCCCGAATCGGCCGCCTCCATACGCAGGTCGGTGATCACCACATCATAGTGGCGCTCCGCCAGCGCCGCGCAGGCCGATCGCACCCCCGCGCAGCGGGTCACCCGATGGCCGTGGCGCTGCAGGTTGAGCGCCATCACCATCCGCGCGTTCGCATCGTCGTCAACCAGCAGGATCTCCGCCATGGTCCCGACGCAACAGATCCCTCCATGGAGCCGTTGCCCGAAGGCGACCGGGCCACACACCACGCCGCTCAGCCATCGCCGCACCGTCCGATCACCGTGAACTCCGCACCGCCGTCGCAGTTGCGCGCCCGCACCTCCCAGCCGTTGCCCTCGCACACCTGACGCACCATGGCCAGGCCGAGGCCGGTACCGGAGCGGCGCCCGGTGACGAAGGGCTCGAAGAGCCGCGGCATGAGCGCCGGATCGATCCCCCCCCCCTCGTCCCGGACCCGCAGACGCCAACTGCGCCCGCCGATCGGCTGCAGCGAGATCCGGACCCGCCCCCCCGGCGGCGAATGGTGCAGCGCGTTGCGCAGCAGGTTGTCGACGACCAGCCGGAAGTGGTCGGCATCGAGCAGGCAGCGCTCCATGGGGCAGTCGATCTCCACCGCGATCCCCTCCGCCTCGCGCCCCATCTGGGCCAGCGAATCCTCGATCAGCGCCCGCGGACTGCACTCCACCGGCTTCGGATCGGGGGGGGCGGCGAAGCGCAACATCGAGGTGACCAGCCGTTCGAGCCGGGCGATCTCCTGTGCGATCACGCCCCGAAGCTGCGCCACCACCTCCGGCGGCGAATCGTGCAGCATCCCCACCGCCTGGGCGATGGTCTGCAGCGGGTTGCGCACCTCGTGCGCCACCATCGCCGCCATCCGCCCGAGCGCGGCCAGCTTCTCCTGCGCCACCAGCTTCCGCACCACCTCGTCGTAGCGCTCCTCGGCCCGGTTGCGGCCATGCTCCGCCTCCCGCCGCGCCACCTGCAGCCGGGTGTGGCGGGCGACGATCGCCGCCATCACCCCGCCGACCAGGAAGAGGAGCGAGACATGGAGCAGAATGTGGAGCGGCGCGAGCGGCGCCATGTGCAGATGTAGCCACCAGGCGGTGGCGTAGGAGGCTAAGAGGAATCCGGCGGCGCAGAGGACCGTCAGGCCGAGGATCATCGTCCGGCTGCAGAAGGGGACCGCGGCGATCAACACCAAGGCGAAAAAGAGGTTGAAGGGGCTCACCAGCCCGCCGGTGGTGGTCATCAGGAGGACGATCAGCACGATGTCAACCACGAAGGAGAGGCCGACCCGGGCGGAGACCGGCCAGGGAAGCAGCTCCTGCAGCAGCCACTGCAGCGGCAGCAGCAGCGGCAGCAGCAGGTAGAAGAGGGTCGGTGCGCGCGGATCGATCAGCAGCATCCGGTCGCGGAAGAGCTCCATCAACACCGCCAGCAACACCACCACCAGCAGCCGCAACACCATCAGCCGCCGCAGCGCGCGACGCTCGGCGCTCACCGCCGCCCCCCCCCATGCGGCGCTGGTCCGCCGCAGAGCGGCCAGCGGGCACGCGCATCCCAATCGTCGCGCGGCGGCACCGGCAGGCCCGCCTGCAGCCGACGCCAGGCGGCGTAGCCGATCATCGCGGCATTGTCGGTACAGTGGCGCACCTCGGGCAGATGGAGGGTGATGCCGCGCGCCGCACACCCCGCACCGAGCATCGCCCGCAGCCGCCGGTTGGCCGCCACCCCGCCCGCGACCACCAGATCGTCGATCCCCTCGCCCGTGCAGGCGGCCAGCGCCCGGCCGGCCAACACCTCGGCGATCGCCTGCTCGATCGAGGCGGCGAGATCGGCCACCGCCGCCGGATCGTCGCGCAGCGCCGGGCGGTCGCGCAAGAGGTAGGAGACCGCCGTCTTCAACCCGGAGAAGCTGAAGTCGAGCCCCGGCTTGCGCAGCATCGGCCTGGGCAGGGCGAAGCGACATCCATCGCCCCCCGCCGCCGCGGCGGCGATCGCCGGCCCGCCGGGATAGCCCAGCCCGAGCATGCGGGCGCACTTGTCGAAGCACTCCCCTGCGGCATCGTCCAGCGTCTGGCCGAGCAGCCGGTAGCGGCCGATGCCGTCGACCCGGACCAGCAGCGTATGGCCGCCGGAGACCAGCAGGGTGACCGACGGCAGCGGCAACCGCCCGGCCAGCCCGGCGGCCAGCAGATGTCCCTCGAGATGATGGACGGGAATCAGCGGCACGCCGCAGGCCGCCGCCACACCACGCGCCCAGGAGACGCCGACCAGCAGCGCGCCGAGCAGACCGGGCCCGGCGGTGACCGCCACCGCCCCGACCGACGACAGATCGCAGCCGACATCGGCCAGCAGCCGGTCGAGCAGCGCCGGCAGCGTGCGCAGATGCTCGCGGGCGGCCACCTCCGGCACCACGCCGCCGAAGCGGGCATGCAGATCGATCTGCGAGGCGATGCACTCGCCGCGCACCACCACGCCGTCGTCCCGCCCCTGGAGCAGGGCGAGCGCGCTCTCGTCACACGAACTCTCCACGGCCAGCAGGGTGGTCGACCGCGCCATGCGGTCCGCCCCCGCCGCCGGGCTCACCCCCGATTGTAGCTGAGCGAGCGCAGGAACCCGTCCACCGAGCCGTTGATCTCTTCGGTCGCCGCCGTCACCTGCTCGGAGGCGCCGACCATCTCGGCCGAGGCGTTGCCGGTCTCGGCGGCGGCATCCGCCACGCCGTCGATGTGGCCCTGCACCTCGGCCACGCTGCGGCTGGCCTGCTGCACCGAGGCGGAGATCTCGCTGGCCGCGGCGTTCTGCTCGTCGGTGGCCAGATTGATCTGCTCGAAGGTGTTACGGAAGTCCTCGATGATCTGCGCGATCTCCTTGATCGCCGCCACCGCCTCGTCGCTCTCCTTCTGGATGCCGGCGATCAGATCGGCGATCTCGTCGGTCGCCTTCGAGGTCTGCTCGGCCAGATCCTTCACCTCGCCGGCCACCACGGCGAAGCCACGGCCGGCCTCACCGGCGCGCGCCGCCTCGATCGAGGCGTTGAGCGCCAGCAGGTTGGTCTGGGCGGCGATGTCGTTGATCACCTCGACCATCCCGGTGATGTTGCGCGAGGCCTGCCCCAACTGCTCCACCTGCGCCACCGCGCCGCTCCCTTTCGCCGCCGCCGTCTCGACCACGCCGGAGGCATCGGCCACCTGGCGGCTCACTTCACCGATCGAGGCGGAGAGCTCTTCGGCGGCGGCGGCCACCGTCTCCACGTTGCGCGCCGCCTGCGCCGCCCCTTCGCGCACGCCCGCCGCCTTGCCCGAAGAGTCCTCGGCCAGGGCGGCGACATGCTCCGCCCGCTGGCGCATCTGCTCCCCGGCCGCCTGCAGCCTCTTGGCCAGCCGCCGCACTTCCTGCTCGAACTGCTGCGTCCGATCCCGATCCTGACGCGCCGCCGTGGAGGCGCGGGCGATGGTGTCGAGCGCGTTGTTGACGATCTCCGCCGAGCGCTTCATCTCCGGCGAGAGGCCGCGGGGATCCATCCGCCGCTTGCTGTCGCCGGCCGAGGCGGCGGTGAGCGAGGCGGTCAAGTCGCGCATGAAGGCCTCCATCCGGTCGCCGAAGTCGTTGAGCGCCCATGCGAGTTCACCGGTCAACCCGCTGGTGCGGATATGGGTGATGCGCGCCTCCATCGTCTCACGCTCCCAGGCGTGCAGCGCCTTGATCATCGGGATCAGCCGCGCCCGCAGCGCCCGGCGCACGACGACGAAGAGGCCGACCAGCAGCAGGCCAACCACCACCCCCTGGCCGACGACCAGCTCCTCGATCCGCCCCATCTGCTGCACCATGCACGCACCCGCCTCCTTCTTCAGCCGGGCGATCGCCGCAGCAGGCCCCTTGGAGATCCGGTCGGACGCCTCGTCGAACTGCGCCATCACCACATTGCCCGCCTCCTGCCCCCCCTTCCGGTAGGCGTCGATCATCCGCATGCCGACGGCGAAGAGTGTGGCCACCTCCTTGCGCATCTCCTCGAGTATGCGCAGCTCGGCGGTGGGCTCCTGATCCCCGACCAGCTTGCTGCCGCGGATGAGCAGCTCCCCCAGCCTCTTCGACCGGGTCTGGAAGTCGTGCAATGCCGAGCGGGCCTCATCCACGCTCTCGGCGGCGCCGGTCAAGGCCGCGTCGGTGATGAACTGCTGGATCTGCACCACGTCGTAGGCCATCCTGCCGGAGGCGCGCTCCGCCTGCAGGCCGACCTGCTGCAGCCGGCCGATCTCCCGCTGCATCGTACCGATGGCCTGTTCGATGAAGCCGCCGGTCACGACGAGTACGAGCAATACCGTCGCCACGCAGTAGCCCGTCACCTGCGGCAGCGAGGCCTTGGTCACCATGTTGCGCACTCTGCCCATCGTCTACCTCCCTTCTTCGGCGCGCATCTGCGCATAGAGCCGCTCGGCGTCGGCGACCTGTGCGGGGGTGGGCTTGCGCCGCACCGACATGTAGCCGACGATCTCCCCGCCGGGGCCGAGCGACGGCGTCACCTGGGCGTCGACCCAGTAGTAGTCGCCGTTCTTGCACCGGTTCTTGACGATGCCGTTCCACTCCTGCCCCGACTGGATCGTGCTCCAGAGATCGGCGAAGGCGGCCGCCGGCATGTCGGGGTGGCGCACGATGTTGTGCGGGCGGCCGAGCAGCTCCTCCTCCTCATACCCCGAGACCTCGATGAAGGTCCGGTTGCAGTAGGTGATGATCCCCTTGGTGTCGGTCTTGGAGACGATGAACCGATCGATCTCGAAGGTGCGCTCCACATCGGTCACCGGCAGGTTGGTTCGCATCGTTGGATATGCCTCCTCTGTTTGCGTTGGTGTATCGTAGGGTCACGACCATGCGCTATTGCGCGGTCGGGCGGGGGCGCACGCCGGGCAGCGCCCGCACGATCTCCAGCGTCATCTCCGCCCTGTTCAGACAGTAGAAGTGGAGCCCCGGAGCGCCGTGGGCGAGCAGATCGGCGCACTGCGCCACCGCCAGCTCCACCCCGGCTGCACGCACCGCCTCGGAATCGCCCGCGATCGGCTCCATGCGGGCGGCGAGCCACGTCGGGATGGAGGCGCCGCACATCGCGGAGAAGCCAACGATCCGGTGGTAGTCGGCGATCGGCATGATACCGGGGATGATCGGAATGGTCACGCCGGCGGCGGCGGCCGCATCGCGGAAGCGGTAGAACGCCTCGTTGTCGAAGAAGTACTGGGTGATCGCCGCCACCGCCCCGCACTCCTGCTTGAGCTTGAGATAGCGCACGTCGTCCATCATTCCGCCGGGCGACTCGGGATGGCCCTCGGGGTAGGTGGCCACCGCCACCGAGAAGTCGCCGCGGGCGGTGATGAAGGAGACCAGATCGGATGCGTGGGCGAAGCCTCCGGCGACCGCCTCGAACCGCGCCATCCCCTCCGGCGGATCGCCGCGCAGCGCTAGGATGTTGTCGATGCCGTCGGCGCGGTAGCCGTCGAGCAGCGCGGTCAGCTCCCGCCGCGTCGCGCCGACACAGGTGAGGTGGGCCACCGGCGGCAGCGACGTCTCCCGCCGGATGCGGCGGACGATGCGACGGGTGCGCGCCTGGGTGGAGCCGCCCGCGCCGTAGGTGACCGAGACGAAATCGGGCGCGATCGCCTGCAGCCGCGCCAGCGCCTGCCACAGATTGGCCTCACCCCGGTCGCTCTTCGGCGGGAAGAACTCGCAGGAGAGCGTCGGCCGCCCCTGCGCCAGGATGGCGTCGAGCCGCGCCGACGGCGTGGGGCCCGGCCCCCTCTCTGCGTCCGTGCCCGGCGTCACAACCGGGGGACCGTGACGCCGGTCTGGCCCTGATACTTCCCCTTGCGGTCGCGGTAGGAGACGCCGCAGACATCGTCCGACTCGAAGAAGAGGAACTGCGCCACCCCCTCGCCGGCGTAGATCTTCGCCGGCAACGGTGTGGTGTTGGAGAACTCCAGGGTGACGTGCCCCTCCCACTCCGGCTCCAGGGGGGTGACGTTGACGATGATGCCGCAGCGGGCGTAGGTCGACTTGCCCAGACAGATGGTGAGCACGTTGCGCGGGATGCGCAGGTATTCGATGGTACGGGCCAGCGCGAAGGAGTTGGGCGGGATGATGCAGACATCCCCCCGGAAATCGACGAAGGAGGAAGGGCAGAAGTTCTTGGGATCGACGGTGGCCGAGTTGATGTTGGTGAAGATCTTGAATTCGTCGGCGCAGCGCACGTCGTAGCCGTAGGAGGAGAGTCCGTAGGAGATCACCCCCCCACCGGCGTCGGCGGTGCGGACCTGCCCCTCGACGAAGGGCTCGATCATCCCCCGCTCCCGCGCCATCCGGCGGATCCAGTGGTCTGCCTTGATGCTCATGCCCGCATACGCCCCTGATGGAATCGCAAAAAGTCCGTCCGTGGACTTTTTGCTTGACGGGTATCGAAGAGCGTGGTCTTCGATACCCTTACAAATCAATCGCTTGCTTACGCA
>RFFX01000077.1 GCA_003696765.1 Zetaproteobacteria bacterium
CCAACGGACGGGGCATGATGCCCGCCTTCGGCAAGAAGCTCTCCTCCGAGGAGATCACGGCCATGGTCGAGTTCATCCGCTCCAAACAGAAGCACGCGGACGATTAGTTCCGCCCGTTTCACCAAATACAAATAGAGCTGCCGGCTCCGCAGGAAGCCGGAAGCCGCGACCATGGAGGGTCGCGCAAATCCGGAGGTTGCACATGCAACCGACGGATTTGTAAGGGGATCGAAGACCGCGTTCTTCGATCCCCGTCAAGCAAAACGTCCACGGACGGACGTTTTGCGATCCGATCACAGCTGCCGGCTCCGCAGGAAGCCGGAAGCCGCGACCATGGAGGGTCGCGCAAAACATCCATCACCAAAATCACAGGCAACCTGAGCGATTCCGGACCGTTTGTCGACCGGTTACGGTTGCCACCATGCAAGAGGACCACGGACGGGCCTTTTGCGATTCCATAACCATCATGAACCCCGACCAGCTGTTCAACCTCGACCTGATCCGCAAGTACGACAAGGCCGGGCCCCGCTACACCTCCTACCCGACCGCGCCGATGTTCCACGAAGGGGTCGATGCCGAGGCCTACGGCCGGGCGCTCGACCGGGCCTCCTCGGCGGAGGGACCAATCTCGATCTATCTCCACGTCCCCTTCTGCGACACCGTCTGCTACTACTGCGGCTGCAACAAGATCGCCACCAAGCAGCGCCACCGCGCGGTGCCCTATGTCGAACACATGCTGCGCGAGATCGAGCTGCTCGCCGGACGGCTGGGACGGGCGCGCAAGGTATCGCAACTGCACTGGGGCGGCGGCACGCCCACCTTCCTCAACGGCGACCAGTTCCGCCAGCTGATGGGGGCATTGCGCGACCACTTCGACTTCCTGCCCGATGATGAGGGCGAATACAGCATCGAGATCGATCCGCGCGAGTGCGACGCCGGGATGGTGGCGCTGCTGCGCGAGCTGGGCCTCAACCGCATGAGCATGGGGGTGCAGGATTTCGACCCGGCGGTGCAGAAGGCGGTCAACCGCATCCAGAGCAAGGAGGAGACGCTGCACATCCTCACCGAGGCGCGGCGCCACGGCTTCCAGTCGATCAACATCGACCTGATGTACGGCCTGCCGCTGCAGACCATCGAGAGCTTCGACGCCACGCTCGACACCATCATCGACTTCTCGCCCGACCGCATCGCCCTGTTCAACTACGCCCACCTGCCGCACATGTTCATGCCGCAGCGGCGCATCGACGCCAGCCAGCTCCCCTCCCCGCAGCAGAAGCTGGCCATCCTCAAACACAGCATCGACAAACTGCTTGGCGCCGGCTACTGCTTCATCGGCATGGACCACTTCGCCAAGCCGGACGACGAGCTGACCATCGCCCAGCGCGAAGGGAAGCTCTACCGCAACTTTCAGGGCTACTCCACCCACGCCGACGCCGACCTGGTCGGCATCGGCATCACCGCGATCGGCTATATCGACAACACCTTCGTGCAGAACGACAAAACCATCGACGGCTACTACGCGGCGATCGACCAGGGCCGGTTCGCGGTGTTCCGTGGCTACCGCCTGTCCGATGAGGATCTGCTGCGGCGCCATGTGATCATGCGGCTGATGTGCGACTTCGCGCTCGACTTCCGCGCGGTCGAGCAGCGCTTCGGCATCGACTTCCGCGGCCACTTCGCCGAAGCGCTGGCCGAGCTGGAGGAGATGGCCGAGGACGGCCTGCTGGAGCTCGGGGACGACCGGATCACCGTCCGCACCGCCGGGCGGATGTTGATCCGCAACATCGTCATGCCCTTCGACGCCTATCTGCGCAAGAAGAAGGAGGGAGTAACCTACTCCAAGGTACTCTAGCCGCCCCGCCCCCCTCCAAGGAAGCGGGCGATGCGCTCCACCCCCAGCTTGAGCGACTCCATGTCGGTGGCATAGGAGAAGCGCACATGCCGCGCCGCCCGATGGCGGCCGAAATCGGCGCCGGGGGTGACCGCCACCCCCGCCTGCTCCAGCAATCGGCGGCAGAGCGCACCGCTCTCATCGGTGATGCGCGACACATCGGCGTAGATGTAGAAGGCCCCCTGCGGCGCGACGACGATCTCGAACCCGAGGGGGGGAAGCGCCTCCAGCAGATAGCGCCGGCGCGCGTCGTAGGCGCGGCGCATCGCCTCCACCTCCGCGCGGCACCCCAGCGCCGTGATCGCCGCCTGCTGCGACAGGGTCGGCGCGGCGATGAAGATGTTCTGCATCACCCGGCGGCAGGGATCGATCAGCTCCGGCGGCACGATCAGCCAGCCCACCCGCCAGCCGGTCATCGCCCAGCGCTTGGAGAAGCTGTTGACCACGATGGCGCGCGCATCGACGGCCAGCGCGGTCTGCGCGCGGCAACCGTAGGTCAGCCCGTGGTAGATCTCATCGGAGATCAGCCAGCCACCACGTCTGCGACAGGCGGCGGCCAACCCGGCCAGCGCCTCGGGATCGATCAGCGTGCCGGTGGGATTGCCCGGCGAGACGACCACCGCCGCCCGACAGCGGTCGCTCCAGTGGTCGAAGAGCCGCTCCGCGCTCAGGTGGTAGCGGCTGTCGGCATCAACAGGAATGTTGACCGGCTCCCCGCCGGCCAGCCGCACCAGATTGCGCTGGCAGGGGTAGCCGGGATCGGGCAGCAGCACCCGATCGCCCGGCTCGAGCAGCGCGGCGTAGAGCAGGGTGAAGGCACCGGAGCTGCCCGGGGTGATCAGGATCCGCTCGGGCTCGACCGTCACGTCGTACTCCCGACGGTAGAAGTCGGCGATCGACCGCTGCAGCGCCGGCGCGCCGGTCGAGGGGGTGTACCACTGCCCGTCCTGCTCGAGGCCGCGGCGCGCCGCCTCCACCACCGGCGGGGGAGTGGGGAAGTCGGGCTCGCCGATCTCCATGTGGACGATGCGCCGCCCCTCCGCCTCCAGCGCCCGGGCCCGCTCGAGCAGCGCCATCACCCGGAAGGGCTCGATGGCATCGATGCGCGCCCCCCCCCGCTCCACACGTCGCTTCGTCATCGCAGTCGCAGCCGGACCCTCCATGGCACAACCAGGGAGCAAGGCTGATCGATCGGACGAAGCCCGTCCAAGAGCGCGGCAAATCGGAGTGGCACCGGCCGCCCACGACCGGAAGCGCGCCTCGAAGTGTCAGCCAAAGTGGCGGCCAGGCACCATTTCCCCTAGCCTTGCACCGCGTTCCGCAGCCTGCCCGGAACATGCTCGGGTGCATCGGGTCGGGGAGGCGCTCCCGGAAAGAGCGGCGGCAAGGCATCCTCCGATCGCCGCCCATGCAACATGGATGACGGCTTCGTAGAGGCCGGCGTCCGCGGCCAGGAGGGCCGCGCAAAACCGGAGGTTGCGCACGCAAGCGACGGTTTTGTGGGGGGATCGAAGACCGCGCTCTTCGATCCCGTCGAGCAAAAAGCCCACGGACGGGCTTTTTGCGATTTGACCATGAATATCGCGATCCTGCCGGGAGACGGCATCGGACCGGAGATCATCGCCGAGACGGTCAAAGTGCTGGAGCTGCTCAACCACCGCTTCGCGCTCGGCGCCGAATGGGCCTTCGCCCCCATCGGCGGCGCCGCCTTCGATGACGAAGGGGACCCCTACCCCGAAACCACGCGCAGGCTGGCGCGCGCCAGCGACGCGGTGCTGCTCGGTGCCGTCGGCGGCCCCAAATGGGAGCGGCTGGAGAAGCCGCTTCGTCCGGAGAGCGGACTGCTGGCCATCCGCGCCGACCTGGAACTCTACGCCAACTATCGCCCGGCCCGTGTCTTCGACCAGTTGGCCGGGGCGTCGACCCTCAAGGAGGAGGTGATCCGCGGCGTCGACCTGCTGGTGGTGCGCGAGCTGGTCTCCGGCGTCTATTTCGGCCGGCCGCGCGGCATCGAAGATGGCCCCGACGGTCGGCGCGGCTTCAACACCATGGCCTACACCGAGGCGGAGATCGCGCGGATCGCCCGCGTCGCCTTCCGCGCGGCGCGTCTGCGGCGCAACCGGGTCTGCAGCGTGGACAAGGCCAACGTGCTCGACTGCTCGGAGCTGTGGCGCGAGGTGGTCGGCCGCGTCCACGCCGAGGAGTTCCCCGATGTGGAGCTCAGCCACATGTACGTCGACAACGCCGCCATGCAACTGATCCGCGATCCGAGGCAGTTCGATGTGCTGGTCACCTCCAACCTCTTCGGCGACATCCTCTCCGACGAGGCGTCGATGCTCACCGGTTCGATCGGCATGCTCCCCTCGGCTTCGATCGGCGACCACCACGCCCTCTACGAGCCGATCCACGGCTCGGCGCCGGACATCGCCGGCCGGGACCGGGCCAACCCGCTGGCCACCATCCTCTCGCTGGCCATGATGCTGCGCTTCTCGTTCGATCGGGCTGATCTGGCCGACAAGATCGAGGCGGCCGTGGAATGCACGCTCGACGACGGCATCCGCACCGCCGACCTCGGCGGCACCACCGGTTGCCGGGCGATGGGCGAGGCCGTCCGCGCCCGGCTGGAGGCGATGGCATGACCACGGCACGACGAACCACCGACGGTCGTGAAGGCCTCCTCCCCCACAACCCCGCCGGCTACCGCGTCGCCGTGGTCGGCGCCACCGGCGCGGTCGGCCGCGCCATGCTGGAGATCCTCCACAACCGCCGGTTTCCGGTGCGCGAGCTGATTCCGCTCGCATCCAGCCGCAGCGCCGGCTCCATCGTGGAGTTCGGCCGCGAGGAGCTGCTGGTCGGCGACCTGGCCGATTTCGACCCGGCCGGCTGCGACCTCGCCCTCTTCTCCGCCGGAGGCGACACCTCGCGGGAGCATGCGCCGCGCTTCGCCGAGGCCGGCTGCTTCGTCATCGACAACTCCAGCGCCTGGCGGATGGATCCGGAGGTGGCGCTGGTCGTCCCCGAGGTCAACCCCCATGCACTGGAGACGGCCCGGCGCAACCGCATCATCGCCAACCCCAACTGCTCGACCATCCAGATGGTGGTGGCGCTCGCCCCGCTCCATCGCGCCGCGGAGATCCGCCGCATCGTGGTCGCCACCTATCAGGCGGTCTCCGGCGCCGGCAACCGGGCGATCGAAGAGCTGGCGAGCCAGACGCGCAACCTGCTCTGCGGCACCGAGGCCGAGGTCGAAGTGCTGCCGGCTCGGATCGCCTTCAACGTCATCCCGCAGATCGACCGCTTCCTCGACGACGGCTACACCAAGGAGGAGCACAAGATGATGGAGGAGACGCGCAAGATCCTGGAGTGCGACACCATCGGCGTCTCGGCCACCACCGTGCGGGTGCCGGTCTTCTACGGCCACTCCGAGGCGGTCAACGTCGAGTTCGCCCGGTCGATGGATGCCGACCGCGCCCGTGATCTGCTGGCCGAGGCCGACGGCGTCTGCGTGGTCGACGATCCGGCCGGTGAAGACTATCCGATGGCCAGCGAGGCCGGCGGCACCGATCCGGTCTGGGTCGGACGGATCCGCAACGACGCCAGCCGCCCCAACACCATCGACATGTGGATCGTGGCCGACAACATTCGCAAGGGGGCGGCGCTCAATGCCGTCCAGATCGCCGAGCTGCTGGTGGAAGGTGGATGAACGCGGCACGGGCATCCAACCGGCGACGGCGAGGGGAGGGTGAAGGGATGACGCTGGCGTGCAACATCGACAAGGCCGGCCCTGCAGATCGCCCGCGTCCAGATACGGCCGGGCGACTTCGCCGCCCAAGGGCCGCCATCGCGGGAGCCACTGCGACGGAATCGGGAGTGCGGCGCCTCCTCGCAGAGGCGCGTGGAGGAGCGATCCGGAGGATGGTGCTGCTGCCGGTGCTGCTCTGGCTCCTCCTCCCGGCGCCCGCCGGCGCCGTCTCGCTGGGGCGCATCGAGGTGGCCAGCCACCTGGGCGAGCGCTTCTTCGCCGAGATTCCGCTCAAGCTCGATCCGGGCGAGAGCCTCTCCACCATCTTCGTCGACCTCGCCTCACCGATCGAGTACCGCTTCCTCGAGGTCTACCGCGACAGCGCCATCGACGATCTAAAAACCACCGTCCGGCAGGACCGGCGCGGTCTGCGGGTGGAGATCGCCAGCAGCAAGCCGCTGCAATCGCCCTACATCAACCTGGTGCTACGGCTGCGCCACGGCCGCGCCACCCACTTCAAGAAGTATCCCGTCTTCCTCCCGCTGCCGGAGAGCGCTTCACCGCCGCCCGCCCGCAAACAGCCCCCGAAGCCGGAGGTGTCGTCCCCCACCCCTGCAGCCGTCGCCACAGAGGCCGCAGACTCCTCCGGCGACACCCTCACCCTGAAGGAGGCGCAGGGGGCCTCCCCCTTCAAACCCTTCTCCGGCTGGGCGCGCACCGGCCGCTACGGCCCGATCGTCTACGGCGACACCCTGATGACCGTCGCCCGCAGACTGCGCATCGACCAGCGCTACACCATGGCCCAGGTGATCATCGCCCTCTTCCGCAAGAACCGGGATAAGTTCAGCCATGACAACATCAACCTGATCAAGGCGGGCAGCTACCTCGACACCCCGACCGCCGCCGAGGTGGAGGCGATCAGCCGAGCCGAGGCGCGCGCCGAGATGGAGCGCCAGACCCGCGCATGGAAGGAGCTGATCAAGCAGGAGCGCTACGCCCGCGTGGCCGAGGCGCAAAAACACCGCTACAGCAAACGGGTGCGGGTGGGCGGCCGCGCCGAGGGGCACCGCATCTCCGGCGGGAAGCCTCACGCCGCCGCTCCCGCCGCACCGGTGATGACGCCGCCTGCCGCCGGGGCGGCCCCATCCGGGCCGGAGGCGACGACCGCCCCCCCCGCACCGCCGCAGCCCACACCGCAGCAACCCGCCGCCGGCGCGCGGATCGCCCGGCTTGTGGCGGACAACGCGCTGTTGCGGGCGACGGTGAAGGCCAACAACAAGCGAATCGCCGAGCTCGAACGAAAACTGGCCGCCGCCGGCACCACCCCCCCGATGACCGCCAGGATCAAACGGCTGGAGGCGGAGGTGCTGCGCCTGCAGCGGCAGCGCTCCCAGGAGCAGGCCCAGGCGGAGGGGCAGATGCAGCGGATGGTGTGGCTGCTCTACGGCGCGGCGGCGTTCATCCTGCTGCTGCTGGTGGCCATCGCCGTCCTGATGCGGCGTCAGCCGCAACACCCGGCGCAGGAGCCGGCCACCATGCCGCCGGTGGAGCCGGCGCGGTCGGCACCGACAGCGGCGGAGACCGCCCGAGGCGTTCCGACGGCGGCGACCGAGACGCCGCCCCGGCAGGAAGCACAGACCGAGGCGGAGGAGCAGCACGCGGCGGAGCAGGCGGCGGAGCCCGAGCCCTCCCCTCCGGCGGAGGAAGAGCACGCGGGTTCGACCGGGGAGGAGGCGCGGCCCAAGCCCGATGATGTCGACTACCTGACCGAGGCCGACGTCTACCTGCGCTACGGCATGGAGGAGGAGGCGGAGCAGCGGGTGCGCAAGGCGCTAGAGCTCGATCCGCAGAACTCCACTGCCCACGCCAAGTTGGTCGAGATCCGCCGGGCGCGCGGCGACGATGCGGGTGCCGAAGAGGCGAAACGCCGGGCACTCGCCCTGCTCGAAGGAGCGGCGCTGGCCGAGTTCACGCGGCTGGTCGGCGACGCCGCCACATCACCCACCCCGGCGGAGTCCGCACCGGCCGAGGCTGCCTCCCCCGAGGAGCGGGCGCCGGCGGAGGCGGCGGATGCGCCGCACGCCGCGATGGAGCCGTCCGCTCCGGCCGAACGGGAGGATGCGCCGTCTGCTCCGCAACCGCAGCCGCATACCGCAGAGGAGCAGACCGCAGAGGGACCGGGTGCGGCGCCCTCCCCTCCATCGGCAACGGATGAGGATGCGCTGCTCTCCTCGCTGCTCGGCAGCGCGGAGGCGGCGCCGACCGGGGATGTGGAAGAGGAGGAGGAGATCCTCGATCTCTCCGGTGCCGCCGGCGGAACCACGGAGGAGGATCTGGAGGCGCTGCTCTCCTCGCTCGAAGGCGGGGCGGAGGGGCCGACGCCAGAGGAGGCGGAGCCCGGTGACGACGCGGGCGGGGAGCATACGGTGCAGGAGGAGGCGTCGACGGGGGAGCTCTCCTTCGATCTCTCCGGCATCGACCTCTCCCGGGCCCGGGTGGAAGAGTCGAGGATCGACACCGAACCATCGCCCGATGCAGGGGATCTCGAGTTCGACGCCACCGGCCTGGACCTCTCCGGCATCACCCTGCCCGGAGCGGCGGCCGCGGCCGCCGCTACCCCGGAGGAGGCCACCCCCTCCGAAGAGGCGCCCGCAGAGGTGGCGGCGCAGACCACGGCACACCCCGAAACCGATGGCGGCATCGACGGGCCATCCACGGCGGAATCGCAAGAGGATACGCCTGCAGCCGACGACGGCGCCACGGCGGAATCGCAAGAGGATACGCCTGCAGCCGACGACGGCGCCACGGCTGAGAGGCAGGAGGAGGAATCGGTACCGCCCGCATCCGGGACGGAAGGGGCCGGTGACCCGCTGGAGATCTCCCTGGAGATGGACGACCTCGACGCCCTGCTGGCCGAGGAGGCCCCTTCCTCCGCGCCCCCCCAGGGGGATCGCCCCGACGCAACGGCGGCCGAGGAGGGCCGGAAGCGGAACGAGAAGGGATCGGCCCCATCCATGGATGACGAGCTGGGCGCCCTGCTCGACGGGCTCGACGAGCTCGATTTCGACGGCGGAACCGGAAAGTAGCACCGCTCCCCCTCCGCCTCCTACTCGCCCTGCTGCTGGTCGGCGCCACACTGGCCTGCGATACGCTCCGGCGCTCGGCGGCCGCCCTGGCCCTGCTTCTGGCCCTGCTGCTGCTGCAGGGGCATGCGCCGCAGACGTTGGTCCGTTGCTGGCGCACGACCCGCTGGCTGCTCGCCCCCATCGCCCTGCTCCACCTCGCCTTCACCCCCGGCATGCTGCTCTGGCCGCAACTGCCCTGGTCCCCCTCGATCGAGGGGGCTGCGGCCGCCGCCCGGCAGTCGCTGCGGTTGATCGACTGGTTCCTCGCCGCCAGCGCCGCCTTCCACCTGCTCACCCCCGAGGAATGGCGCTGCTGCATGCAGCGGTTGCCGCTGCCCGCGCAGTGGCGGTTGGCCGTCACCGCTCTGCCGCCGCTGCTCGCCGCCTCACGGATCATGATCGGCCGCATGCGCCAGCGCTGGCGATTGGAGAGGGGGCGGCTGCGCGATCTCCCCATCGCCGCTGCCGCCTGCGTGGCGTTGGTGCTCACGCTGGCCGACCGGCAGGCCGAGGCCCACTGGCTGGCCGAACCATACGGTGAAGAGGGATGATGGTTTCGCAAGAAACCATCATCGCAGCCTTGGAGGGCTGCGCAAATCCGGAGGTTGCGCATGCAAGCGACGGATTTGTAAGGCAATCGAAGACCGCGCTCTTCGATTGCCGTCAAGCAAAAAGTCCACGGACGGACTTTTTGCGATTCGATCAGGGATGACCGAGGAAGCAATCCAGCGCATCGTGCTGGTGCTCGAGTACGACGGCGCCCCTTGGTGCGGCTGGCAGCGTCAGCGCAACGGCACCGCCGTGCAGGCGCTGCTCGATCGGGCGCTGGTCGCGATCGACGGCACCCCACCGACGACGGTCGCCGCCGGCCGGACCGACGCCGGCGTCCATGCGCTGGCCATGGCGGTCCACGCCGATGTCGATCGCGCGCGCTGGCGGCGGGCGCCGGGCGCCTACCTGCACGGCGTCAACGCCCATCTGCCCGAGAGCGTGCGGGTGGTGGCCATCCGCGCGGTGGAGGCCGGCTTCCACGCCCGCTTCGACTGCCTGCAGCGACGCTACCGCTACCGCATCTGGAACCGCAGCGCCGCCCCCAGCGCGCTGGAGCGGTGGCGTCACTGGTGGATGCCGCGCCCGCTCGACCTGGAGGCGATGCGCGCCGCCGCCGCCTGCCTGCTCGGCGAACACGACTTCTCCGCCTTCCGGGCCGCCGGCTGCCAGGCGCGCCACGCCGTCCGCCGCATCGACGCGCTGGAGATCGCGCGCAGCGGTCACGAGATCCGGATCGAGATCGCCGCCGACGCCTTCCTCTACCACATGGTGCGCACCATCGTCGGCACGCTGGTCGAGTGCGGTACCGGTCGCCGCCCGCCCGAGACCATTCCGGAGCTGCTCGCCGGCGGAGAGCGGTCGCAGGCCGGCCCCAACGCCCCGGCGCACGGCCTCTACTTCATCGACGCCCGCTACCGCGACTTCTCCAGCGCGGCGCTGGCCGGGGGATGGCAAAGGTGACGGGTTCGCAGCAGACCGCCGTCGCCGCCCTCTTCGACCGGGATGGTCCGCTGGCCACCGCCCTCCCGGGCTTCCGCCCCCGCCGCGAGCAGCAGCTACTGGCCGGACGGATCGCACGGACCATGGCCGAGGGCTCCTGCCTGATCGCCGAGGCGGAGACCGGCACCGGCAAGACGTTGGCCTATCTGGTGCCGGCGCTGACCAGTGATCAGAAGGTGCTGATCTCGACCCACACCAAGGCGTTGCAGGACCAGCTGATGCATCGCGACCTGCCGGCGGTCCGCCGCGCGTTGGGACGAAGCCGTGCCGTCGCCCTGCTCAAGGGGCGGAGCAACTACCTCTGCCCCCACCGGCTGGAGCAGGCGCTGACCAGCCAACAACTGGAGCTGTGGCAGGAGGCGCCGCTGCTGCAGGTCCAGGCCTGGGCGGAGCGAAGCCGCGACGGCGACCTCTCCGGCCTCCCCTTCGACCCGGTGCGCCGGGGAATCGCCGGCCAGATCACCGCCACCGCCGAACAGTGCCTCGGCGGCAACTGCCCCGAGTTCGGCCGCTGCCCGCTGATGAAGGCGCGCCAGCGGGCGCAGGATGCCGACATCGTGATCAGCAACCACAGCCTGCTGTTGGCCGACGCCCGGCTCAAGGCGGGGGAGTTCGGCGCCGTCCTGCCCGAGTTCGACGCCATGATCCTCGACGAGGCGCACGGTCTGCCGATGCTGGCCAGCCACCACTTCGGCATCCAGCTCACCCGCCACCGCATCCTCTGGTGGATCCGCGACGCCAAGGCGGCACTGGAGGGGGCGGGTGCCCCCGAGTCATTGATCGGCCGGATCGACCGGGAGGGAGGGAGCGTGCTCGAACAGTGGCCCCACGCCCCCATCGACCGGCTGGCCGAGGCGTGGAACCGGCTGCTGGGTCTGATCGATGCGGAGTGGCGCGAAGAGGAGGAGCTTGCCCGGATCGACGAACGGGGCAGGGAGATCGCCGCCGATTTCGCCGCGCTGCAGCAGCCGCAGGAGGGGTACGTCGCCTGGGAGGAGGGGGAGGGCGACCGGCGCGGCTGGCGCGCGGCCCCGGTGGAGACCGGGCCCGTGCTCGATGCCTTCCTCTGGCACTCCCCCGCCGCCTTCGTCCTGCTCTCGGCCACCTTCCGCATCTCCGGCCGGTTCGACCACATCAAGGCACAGCTCGGCCTACCCGAGGCGGAGGAGTCGTTCCACCCCTCCCCGTTCGACTATGCCAATCAGGCGCTGATCTACATCCCCGAGGGGTTGCCGCCGACGACCAGCGACCATGGCGTGGCGCGGGCGGTCGAGCAGATGGAGTCGCTGCTGCGCGCCTCCCACGGGCGCGCCTTCGTGCTGTTCACCTCCTACCGCATGCTGCAGATCGTCGCGCCCCGACTGCAAGCCGCCCTCCCCTGGCCGGTGCTGATCCAGGGAGAAGGCGAGCCGCGCGATGCGCTGCTTGCGCGCTTCCGCGACCAGACCGATTCGGTGCTGTGCGGCACACGCAGCTTCTGGGAGGGGGTCGATGTGCCGGGGGAGACGCTGTCGATGGTGATCATCGACAAGCTCCCCTTCGCACCGCCCGACGATCCGCTACTCGCCGCCCGCATCCGCCATTGCGAGGAGGGCGGCGGCAACGGCTTCCGCGACATCCAGCTGCCCGAGGCGATCGCCGTGCTGCGTCAGGGGGTGGGCCGGTTGATCCGCAGCGAGCGCGACCGCGGTGTGATGGCCATCCTCGACAGCCGACTGCGAAGCAGGCCCTACGGCCGGGAGATCATGCGCAACCTGCCGCCGGCGCCGCTGTGCGGCGATCTGGCCGAGGTACGCTGGTTCTTTGAGGGGGAGTAATGCCGGCATCGCCACCAGTACGGTCGCGCAAATCCGGAGGTTGCGCATGCAACCGACGGATTTGTAAGGGGATCGAGGACCGCGCCCTTCGATCGCCGTCAAGCCTTCGCCATGGAGTCCACAACATGGGAAGAACCCGCGCTACGCTGATCCTGCTGATTCTCTGCTGCACGGCGGCGTCCGCCCACGAACGCCCCGGAGCAGGGGCGGTGGTCTCGGCCCGACCGGAGGCGACCGCCGCCGGTATGGCCATGCTCAAGGCCGGCGGCAACGCCTTCGACGCGGCGGCGGCGGTCGCGCTGGCCCTGGGGGTGGTCGAGCCGGGCTCCTCGGGCATCGGCGGCGGCGGATTCTTCCTCATCCACCTCGCCGACGAGGGGCGCGATCTGGTGATCGACGCCCGCGAAACCGCACCCCAACTGGCCGGCGACGGCGCGATCTACCGCCGGCGATCGAGCATCGACGGGCCGCAGGCGGCCGGCGTCCCCGGCCTGCTCGCCGGCATCGAGCGGCTGCGCAGCCGCTACGGACGGCTGTCGCGCGCGGCCATCGCCCGCCCGGCCATCCGGCTGGCCGAGGAGGGCTTTTCCCCTGGGGCGCGACTGCAACGGATGATCCGCTGGCGGGCGAAGGCGATGAACCCCGCCGCTCGGGCCCGCTTCGTCGGCCTCCGGCGCATCCGGCTGCCGGCGCTGGCCGAGGTGCTGCGCCGCTACGCCGCAATCGGCACGGACGACTTCTACCGCGGCCAGACCGCCGGCCGGCTGGTGGCCGACATGAAGCACGACGGCGGGCTGATCCGGGCGGCCGATCTCGCCGCCTACCGGGTGGTCGAGCGGCGGCCGGTCGCCTTCGACTGGCACGGCTACCGCATCGTCTCCGCCCCACTCCCCTCCTCCGGCGGGCTGACGCTGAAGATGATCCTCGGCATGGTGGCCGGAGACGACCTGGCGGCGATGAGCCGCGCCGACCGGGTCCATCTGCTGGTCGAGGCGATGAAGCGGGCCTACGGCGCGCGCAACCGCTACATGGGCGACCCCGCCTTCGTCACCCCGCCGGACGGGCTGACCGCGCAGGAACGGCTGGCCGCGCTGCGCCACACGATCTCCATGGCGCATGCCACCCCGGCGGCCGCGGTGGGTGCGATGCTCGAGCCGGCCGGCAACGGGCGCGACACCACCCACTTCTCGGTGATCGACCGCGACGGCAACATGGTCAGCGCCACCCTGTCGATCAACTACCCCTTCGGCTCCGGCTACCTCTCCCCCTCCACCGGCATCCTGCTCAACGACGAGATGGACGATTTCGCCACCCGGCCGGGGCGGCCCAACGCCTACGGGCTGGTGCAGGGTGCGGCCAACGCCGTGGCGCCGGGCAAGCGGATGCTCTCCTCGATGAGCCCGACCATCATCCACGGCCCGGAGAGGACGCTGATCCTCGGCACGCCGGGCGGGTCACGCATCATCTCGATGGTGCTGCTCGCGGGGCTGCGCTTCATGCTCCACGAGGGAAGCCCGCAGCAGTGGATCGATCGCGGCCGCTTCCACCACCAGCTCTGGCCCGACCGGATCGAGTACGAACAGGGCGCACTCACCCCCGCGACCATCGCGGAGTTGACCCGCCGAGGCCACCGGCTGCGGCAGATCCGCGACTACGGCAACATGGAGGCGATCCTCTGGCTTAGGAGGAGCGGGGAGGTGGTGCCGCTGGCCGACCGGCGCGGCGAGGGGCGGGGGACGACCACCAGTTCATTCGCGCCGGGTGGGGATGCCACACGCCGGCTTGACGCCGCCGAAGCCCCTCCTATCTTTCGCCGCTGACCGTTGGGGGATCGTCTAGCGGCAGGACTGCGGACTCTGACTCCGTCAACCCAGGTTCGAATCCTGGTCCCCCAGCCAACCCGCCGGCGGCGGTCCACCACCCTGCTCCGCCCGGACCGCCGCCCCACCTCCGCATGCGACGGGAGCGCATCTTGTCTCAGCTAGTTGCCCTGCTGGCGGCCCTGTTCGTCCTTGCCGCCCCAAGCGATGCCATCACCCCCACCCCAGAGCAGCTGCAGAAACTGCAGCAGCTCACCCCAGAGCAGCTGCAGAAACTGCAGCAGCTTACCCCAGAGCAGCAGCGGGCGCTGGCGGCGAGGGTCGCAGGCGGTGGCACCGGCGGCAAGACGCAGGCGGATCGAGCAAAACCCCAATCCGGCCGGACACCGGCTCCGGCGCCCGCAGGCCGCCAACCGAGCAACATCGAACGGCAGTTCAACGGCCGGCTGCTGCCGAGGGTGGTCGATGCCTACTCCCCGTACAGCCAGCTCGGCCCCCAGACGGGCGACCGACAACCCTCGGGGCTGGAGCAGGACGAGGCGTTGCGCCGCGTCCTCGACCGGCAGAGCGACCGGCGCAGACGGACCATCCACCAGCACCTGACACAGTTCGGCTACAACCAGCTCGCCGGCAAGCCCGACTCCTTCGCCCCGGAGACCAACATCCCGATCCCCCCGCAATACCTGCTCGGCCCCGGGGATGAGCTGCAACTGCACTACTTCGGCCGCCGCAACGACACCATCTCGCTGGTCATCGACCGCGACGGCATGGTCTACCTGCCCGATGTCGGTCCGATCGCGCTGGCCAACCTCTCCTTCCACGACGCCAAGGCTTTGCTGGCCCAGACCGTCCGGCACAAGCTCACCGGGGTGACCGCCACCATCACCATGGGGCAGCTGCGCTCCATCCGGATCTTCGTCCTCGGCGAGGCCAACCACCCCGGCTCCTACATGGTCAACGGGCTGGCCACCATCTCCAACGCCCTCTTCATCGCCGGCGGGGTGAGTAAACGCGGCAGCCTGCGCCACATCCTGCTGCGCCGCGGCGGCAAGGTGATCCGCGACCTCGACCTCTACCAGCTGCTGCTCCACGGGGATGGCAGCGGTGACCAGCGGCTGAGGGCGGGGGATGTGGTCTTCGTCCCACCGATCGGTCGTGTCGTGGCGGTCGCCGGAATGGTGGTGCGCCCCGCCATCTACGAGCTGCGTAGCCGCGCCACCCCGGTCCGGGCGCTGCTCGATCTCGCCGGCGGCATCATCCCGGGCGGCGACGCCGACCACATGCAGCTCGATCGGCTGACCGGCGACGGCGGCCGCACCCTGATCGACCTCGACCGCCGCGCGGCCGGAGCCACCATACTGCGCGACGGCGATCTGCTCAAGGTCTATCCGGTGCCGGGCCGCTTCGAGGGGGTGATCACCCTGAGCGGACGGGTGAAGCGCCCTGGAACATACGGCCTCACCAAGAGGGCGACCCTGCGCGACTTCATCCACGCGCGCGACGACCTGCTGGAGGACGCATCCCTCGACTACCTGCTGATCCAGCGCACCGATCCCGCCACACAGCGCCTCTCCATCCTACGGGTACCGCTGCGCCGGCTGCTCGGTCCGGAGGGGGATGCCGTCGATCTGCCGCTGCAGAACCACGACCGGATCTACGTCCTGTCGGAGCGGGAGCTCCATCCGCTCGACCGTGTGGAGGTGGCCGGCGAGGTGCGCAAGCCGGGAAGCTACCCGCTGAGCAAGGGGATGCG
>RFFX01000078.1 GCA_003696765.1 Zetaproteobacteria bacterium
GAGGCTCTCCCTGCGGTTGGAAGGGATCGCCCTGCCGAGGCTCGACAGGGTCATGATCGCCGCCACCGGGCTCCATGCCGTGCGCGGTCGGCTCGACCTGCGGCTGGAGGGGAGGCTCACCCCCCGGCTGCGGCTCGACGGAAGGGCGGTGATCCACCATTTGCAGCTTGCGCCGCACATCCCGGTGGAAGGGGTCGATCTCTCCCTGCCGCTCACCTTCGGCCTGCGGGCAATGACCGACGAGGAGGGGGTGACCCGGATTCCTCTGTCGCTGCGTGGCAGCCTGCACCATCCGCGGCTCGAGACCGGGCGGATCCTCGCCCTGGTCAAACGGAATCTGATGCCCGACGGGCTGGAGGGGGAGGCCCGCTACCTGGCGGTCGGGTTCCGCAGCGGCAGCGCCGTGCCGACCCCGGCCGGCGAGAAGGCGCTGGCGCACATCGTTCGGCTGTTGCGTGACGGCGGGGCGGTGACGCTCCTGCTGCGCGGCTGTGTCGGCAAGGGAGAGCCGTCCGGCGAAAAGGGACGGCGGCTGGCCGCCGAGCGGGTGGGGGTGGTGCGTGCCGCGCTCGCCGGGAGGCTGCCGCGCGGAAGCCGGTTGCGGGTGATCTACCCCGATCTGGTACGCCCATCTCCCGATATCCCGGGCAAGATGGCGCGGGTCGAGGTGGGAATCCGGCCACGGTGAGCCGCGTTCGGGAGGGGGCGCTCGGCCAGTCGGATGGCGGGGCCGGCGGGCTTCGTGGCGGGCGGTCAGCGGATCGGGGCGAAGAGGCTCTCCAGCTCCGCCTCGCTCCAGAGCGGCTGCTTTCCCCTGGTCGCATCGTGGATCCCCTCGGCCAGTTGCCGCTTGCGCGCCTGCATCTCCAGGATGCGCTCTTCCACCGTACCGGCGGTGATCAACTTGTAGACGAAGACCGCCTTCTCCTGTCCGATCCGGTGGGCGCGGTCGCTCGCCTGATCCTCCACCGCCGGATTCCACCACGGATCGTAGTGGATCACCGTATCTGCGGCGGTCAGGTTCAAGCCGGTGCCGCCCGCCTTGAGGCTGATGAGGAAGAGCGGGACCTTCCCTTGCTGGAAGCGCTCGATCGGGGTGATCCGGTCGCGGGTGTTGCCGGTCAGTTTGCTGTAGGGGATGCCGAGCGAGCGGCATGCCTCCTCGATCAAGCGGAGCATCTTGGTGAACTGGGAGAAGAGCAGGATGCGTCGCCCCTCGCTGACCATCTCCGGCAACATGTCGCAGAGCAGCTCCATCTTGGCCGAGGGGGGCGGGGGATCCTGGCGCAGGCGGAGCAGCCGTGGATCGCAACAGACCTGGCGCATGCGCAACAGCGCATCGAGCACCACCATCCGGCTGCGACCGAGCCCGACGGCGGCGAGCGATTCCCGCACCTTCTGCTCCATCGAGAGGCGGACACTTTCATAGAGCCGCTGCTGCTGCTCCTCCATCGTGACACAACGCACGATCTCCGTCTTGGGCGGGAGCTCCCGCACCACGTCGCTCTTGGCGCGGCGCAGCATGAAGGGGCGGATGCGCAGGTTGAGCTGCTCCCTGCGCAGTTGGCTCCCCTCCTGTTCGATCGGCCGGCGGAAGTGGCGGGTGAAGCTCTGCTGTCCGAAGAGGTAACCGGGCATGAGGAAGTCGAACTGGGTCCAGAGCTCGCCCAGGTGGTTCTCCAGCGGAGTGCCGGTGAGGCAGAGGCGGTGTCTGGCGTCGATGGTCCGTACGATCTGCGCCGCCTTGGAGCGGGGATTCTTCACCTGCTGGGCCTCGTCGAGGATCAGCAGATGGTAGCGGAAGGCGCAGATCGCCTCCCGGTCGCGCGGCAGGAGCGGATAGGTGGTCAGCACCAGATCGTGGTCGCCGATGCGGTCGAACGCCTCTTTCCGGTTCGGTCCATGCAGCACCAGCACCGACAGGTCGGGGGTGAAACGGGCCGCCTCCGCTTTCCAGTTGTGCATCAGGCTTGTCGGCGCCACCACCAGCGCGGGGAGGTCCAGCCTCCCCTCCTCCTTCTCCAGCAGGATGTGGGCCAGGGTCTGCACCGTCTTTCCCAGCCCCATGTCGTCGGCCAGGATCCCGCCGAGACCGAGCTGGCGCAGGAACTGCAGCCAGTTCAACCCCTCGATCTGATATTCGCGCAGGGTGGCGCGCAGCCCCTGCGGCACCACCGCCGCCGGGATGGCGTCGCTTTCGGTCAACCGGCGCATCTGCTCCAGCCACTCGTCGTTCTGCTGGAAGCGGACGTCGGGCCTCTGCTCCAGCGCCCTGCCCAACGCCACCCACTGGGTGGCGGGAACCGTCTCGTGGCCGGTGAAGAGATCGACCAGGTGGCGCAGCATGCTCTGCAGGATTCCGGTGGGGATGGCCAGCCAGCGGCCGCCGGGCAATGGCAGGTGGATCTTCTTCTGCCGGGTCAACCCCTCGATCGCCTCGTCGGTCAGGTATTCCGGGTTCTCGTGCAGCCAGCCGGAGACCGCTTCGATCAGGTCGAGCTGCTCCCGGCTGTCGGTCGAGGCGGTCAGCGTGGCGCGGCCGCTGACCCCTTCCCCTTCGATGGCGAAGTGCCAGTCGGTCACCTCCATCGCCCGGAAACGGAAGCTCTCCTCGATCTCCACCACGAATCCCTGCGCACGCAGTTGCGGCACGCAGTCGGTGACGAAGCCGAACCATTGCTCGTCGGAGATGGCGACCCACTCGGGGATACGCTGTCTGCGCTGGTGGGGATCGACCGGCATGTGGCTGAGGCCAAAACGGACCAGCAGCGAGCGGCAACGCAGCTCTTCGCCGCGGTCGCGCTCGGCACGGACCAGCAGCTCCCCCTCCTGCCAGGTGAGCAGTCGCTCTTCGCTGTCGCTGTGGACCAGATGTCCCTCGTAGTCGAAGAAGAACTCCGCGCCGGTGAGCGGGCGGTTTCCGGTGGCCGGGGAGGCGGGCAGGGTGTAGAGGCGCAGCAGCGGCGTGGGGGTGACCATCCGCTGTTCCACCGGGACCGGTTCGGGCTGCGGGATCCCCTCGGGCAGCACCGCGCGCAGCCGGGTGATGCTCTCCTCCTGCCGTTCCACGGAGATCTGCGGAAGCTGCAGCAGATCGGCTGCGCGTTCGGCCATCGGGCAGGCCACCGGGCCGCAGCGGTGGGCTTCCGCATCGATGTACCATGGCGGGGTGAGCGGCAGCAGCGGCGGGAACTCCTCTCCCACCTGCAGGGTCAGTCTCTGGTTGCCGGCCTGGTCGCGCCGCCAGCACCATAACCCCTTGCGCTCTTCACCGGCGGCGAGCGCCGGCCGGTTGTGGTCGAGATAGTGGCAGCGACCGGTAGCGATCGCCGCCTCGAGCAGGGCGGCCGCGGCGCTGCCGGTGAGCGGAACATGGTGGTCGAGCGGCTTCTCGCGCAGATCGATGATGCGCTGCGCCAGCTCGATGTCGACGGCCAGCGCGAAGTTGGGACGGGCCGCGATCACCCGATCGGGCGGAAAGCGGTTGAGCATGCCATATCCGCCGCCGTCGCGCTGTTGGGTGGCGCGCAAGTGGAGCAGGGGGCGCCCCTCCTCGTCGGGGCGGATCAGGTAGATCAAACGCTGGCGTATCCCCGGTGCGTAGAGGTTTTCATCGGCCATCGCCCGGGCATCGCCCCGGTCGAGGCGGTTCAGCCAGCGGCCGAAGGGATCCTCGGTTCGTGTCGGTGCATCCTCGTGCCGCTGCTCCTGCTCCGCCCGCAACCGGTAGAGGAGGGCGGCGACATGGGGGCAGTTGAAACCTACGGTGCAACTGCAGTCTCCCTGGATCGCCTCGCGGCCGAAGTGGACCGTCACCTCGGCCGTCTCCTCTCCCTCCCCCTCCAGGACGGCGCCGCGCAGCAGTCGGGGATGGACCAGGTCGTAGTGGAGGATGGCGCCCGCCTCGAACAGCCGCTTGCCCCGCCGCAGGTAGGCGGCGTTGAGGTGACGGCGCAACAACGGCACGGTGATGGTCGGCGTGGTCAACCTTGATGGACTCGCAAAAAGCCCGTCCGTGGGCTTTTTGCTCGACGGGGATCGAAGAGCGCGGTCTTCGATCCCCTTACAAATCCGTCGGTTGCATGCGCAACCTCCAGATTTGCTCGGCCGTCCTGGCCGCGGCTGCCGGCTTCTTGCGAAGCCGTCAACCTTGATGGACTCGCAAAAAGCCCGTCCGTGGGCTTTTTGCTCGACGGACCACAAATCCTCCAATTGCCGGCGATACCATCATCGCTGGCGCCTGCGCCGGCGGAAGAAGTCGGTCAACAGCGCGCCGCAGGCCGCCGCCTCCACGCCGCGGGTGAGCTGGGGTCGGTGGTTGAGCCGCCGGTCGGCGAGCGTCTGGTAGAGGGAGCCGGCCGCCCCCCCCTTGGGGTCGTCGGCGCCGATCACCACCCGGGCGATGCGGGCGTGGAGGATCGCCCCGCAACACATCAGGCAGGGCTCGAGGGTGACGGCCAGGACGGCGCCGACCAGGCGGTAGTTGCCCTGCGCACGGCAGGCGGCGCGGATGGCGCGGATCTCGGCGTGGGCGGTGGCATCGCAGGTGGTGATCGGCGCATTGTGTGCCGTGAAGAGGGAGCCGTCGCTGCAGAGCAGAGCGGCGCCGACCGGAACCTCGCCCACCGTCTCGGCACGCGCGGCTTCGGCCAACGCCTGTTGCATCAGCGCCCGCTCCTCCATCAGCGACCCACCCGACGGAGGATCAGCGCGGCAGGATGGTCGAGCCGGTGAGGTATTCGTCGACGGCGGCGGCGCAGCCGCGTCCTTCGGCGATTGCGCGCACCACCAGGGATTGGCCGATGTGCATGTCTCCGGCGGTGAAGAGCTTGTCGATGTTGGTACGGAAGCGCTCGTCCGCCGCCACGTTGCCGCGGGGATCGAGCGCCACGCCCAGCTCCTCGAGCATTCCCCCATGCACCGGATGGAGAAAGCCCATGGCCAACAGTACCAGATCGGCATCGAGCCGGAACAGGCTGCCCGGGATCTCCTCCATCCGCCAGCGCCCCCCTTCGTTGTGCCAGGCGACCCGGACACACTCGACCGCCGCCACCCGGCCGTTGCCGTCGTCGATCAGCCGTTTGGTCGAGACCGAAAAGAGGCGCGTGCACCCCTCTTCCTGCGAGGTGGAGGTGCGCAGCTTGTTGGGCCAGTCGGGCCAGGTGCGCAGCTTGTCCGGCTCCTTCGGCGGCTCGGGCAGGATCTCCAGTTGGGTGATCGAGGCGGCGCCGTGGCGGTTGCTGGTGCCGATGCAGTCGCTGCCCGTGTCGCCGCCGCCGATCACCACCACATGCTTGTCCGCAGCCGAGATCCGCTCCTCCTCGGGGATGGCATCGCCGGCGAGGATCCTGGTCTGCTGGGTGAGCAGCTCCAGCGCGAAATGGACCCCTTTGAGGTTGCGCCCGGGCACATCGAGGTCGCGCGGCTGACCGGCGCCGCCGGCCAGCACCACGGCATCGAAGTCGCGCAGCAGGTCGCCGGCCGGAAAATCGACGCCGACATGGGCGTTGACCCGGAAATCGACCCCTTCGGCCCGCATCTGGGAGAGCCGGCGGTCGATGAAGCGCTTCTCGAACTTGAAGTTGGGGATGCCGTAGCGCATCAGTCCGCCGATGCGGTCGGCCTTCTCGAAGACCACCACCTCGTGCGCCGCACGGGCCAACTGCTGGGCGCAGGCCAGCCCCGCCGGGCCGGAGCCGACGATCGCCACCCGCTTGCCGCTCTTCTTCTCCACCACCTCGGGGATGATCCACCCCTCGCGCCAGCCCCGCTCGGCGATGGCCAGCTCGATGTTCTTGATCGACACCGGCTTGTCGATCAGGTTGACGGTGCAGGCCTCCTCGCACGGCGCCGGGCAGATCCGGCCGGTGAATTCCGGGAAGTTGTTGGTGGCGTGCAGGGCGTCGAGCGCGCGGCGCCAGTCCTCCCGGTAGACCAGGTCGTTCCAGTCGGGAATCAGGTTGTGGATCGGACAGCCGTTGTGGCAGAAGGGGATGCCGCAGTCCATGCAGCGGGCCCCCTGGGTGGAGAGGTCCTCCGGCAGGCGGAAGAACTCGTTGTAGTGGGTGATGCGGTCGGCGACCGGTGCGTAGGAGAGATCCTCGCGGGCATACTCCTTGAATCCGGTGGGCTTACCCATGGGCGACCTCCATTGCTTCCCGCCGTTGCGCCTCCTCGATCTCCCGCAGCGCCCGGCGGTAGTCGACCGGCATCACCTTGACGAAGCGGCGGCAGGCGTTGCCCCAGTCCTCCAGCAGCCGGGCGGCTACCGTCGATCCGGTGAAGCGGAGGTGGCGACGGATCAGCTCCTGCAGGATGCGCTGGTCGTTCTGATCGAGCGAGTGGCGGATGTCGACCCGGCCGGCCGTCTCCAGGTCGGGGCCCTGATGGTCGAGCTCCTCGAGTGCGTCGGCCTCGGCGCGAATCGGTTCGAGCTCCACCTGGGCCATGTTGCAGCGGTCGGCGAACCGGTCGTCCGGGTCGTAGACGTAGGCGATCCCGCCGCTCATGCCGGCGGCGAAGTTGCGCCCGGTCGGGCCGAGCACCACCACGGTGCCGCCGGTCATGTACTCGCAGCCGTGGTCGCCCACCCCCTCCACCACGGCGACGGCACCGGAGTTGCGCACCGCGAAGCGCTCGGCGGCGATGCCGCGGAAGTAGCACTCGCCGGCGATGGCACCGAAGAGCACGGTGTTGCCGACGATGATGTTCTCCTCGGCGATGATCCGGCTCTGTTCGGGTGGGTAGATGATGATGCGGCCGCCGGAGAGCCCCTTGCCGACATAGTCGTTGCCCTCGCCGGCCAGCTCCAGCGTCACCCCGCGGGCCAGCCAGGCTCCGAACGACTGGCCGCTGGTGCCGGTGCAGCGGATGTGGATGGTGTCGTCGGGCAGCCCCTCCAGGCCGTAGCGCCGGGCGATCTCACCGGAGAGCATGGCGCCGAAGGTGCGGTGGGTGTTGCGGATGGCGAAGTCGATCTCCACCCGCTCGCCCCGTTCGATGGCCGGGGCGGCCTGCGCGATCAGCGCGCGGTCGGCCACCGACTCCAATCCGTGCTCCTGCCGCGCGCAGTGGTAGGGGGCGCACTCCCCCTCGACCCGATGGAAGATGGGTGAGAGATCGAGCCCTTCCGCCTTCCAGTAGGCGATGGCCCGGTTGGTGTCCAGCCGGTCGACCCGGCCGATCATCTCATCGAAGGTGCGGAAGCCGAGCTCGGCCATCAGCTCGCGCACCTCTCGGGCGACGAAGCGGAAGTAGTTGACCACATCCTCGGGCCTGCCGACGAAGTTGCGCCGCAGTTCCGGATCCTGGGTGGCCACCCCCACCGGGCAGGTGTTGAGGTGGCATTTGCGCATCATGATGCACCCCTCGGCGACCAGCGCGATGGTGCCGAAGGCGACCTCGTCGGCGCCGAGCAGGGCGGCGATGACCACATCACGCCCGGTGCGGATCTGGCCGTCGGCCTGCAGGATGGTGCGGTCGCGCAGACGGTTGCGCACCAGGGTTTGCTGGGTCTCGGCCAGGCCCAGCTCCCAGGGGGCGCCGGCATGCTTGATCGAGGTGAGCGGGCTGGCACCGGTGCCGCCGTCATGGCCGGCGATCACCACATGGTCGGCATGCGCCTTGACCACTCCGGCGGCGATGGTCCCCACCCCTACCTCGCTGACCAGCTTGACACTGATCTCCGCATCGGGATTGACGTTCTTCAGGTCGAAGATCAGTTGGGCCAGATCCTCGATCGAGTAGATGTCGTGGTGCGGCGGGGGGGAGATCAGTCCGACGCCGGGGGTGGAGTGGCGTACCCGCCCGATGCGCCGGTCGACCTTGTGGCCGGGCAGTTGCCCCCCCTCGCCCGGCTTGGCCCCCTGGGCCATCTTGATCTGGATCTGGTCGGCGTTGACCAGGTATTCGACGGTGACGCCGAAGCGGCCGGAGGCGACCTGTTTGATGGCGCTGCGCATGGAGTCGCCGTTGGGCAGCGGCTTGAAGCGCTCCGGCTCCTCGCCCCCTTCGCCGGTGTTGGACTTGCCGCCCAGCCGGTTCATGGCGATGGCCAGGGTGGTATGGGCCTCGTGCGAGATCGAGCCGAAGCTCATCGCGCCGGTGGCGAACCGCTTGACGATCGCCTCCACCGGTTCCACCTCGTCGATCGGCACCGGTGTTCCCGGAACGAAGCGGAACATGCCGCGCAGGGTGAGCAGCTGCCCCTCCTGCTCGTTGATCCGGCGGGCGTACTCCTTGTAGAGGGTGTAGTCGTCGCTGCGCACCGCATGCTGCAGCAGCTTGATCGCCTCCGGGGTGAGCAGATGGGCCTTGCCGCTGTAGCGCCAGGCGTATTCCCCTCCGACATCGAGCGCCTGCCGGTAGATGCGGCGGCGGCCGTAGGCGGCGCGGTGGCGACGGACGCTCTCCTCGGCGATCTCACGCAGGCCGGCCCCCTCGATTCGGCTGGGGGTTCCGGTGAAGTAGCGGTCGACGAACTCGGAGGCCAGCCCCAGCGCCTCGAAGATCTGCGCGCCGCAGTAGGACTGGTAGGTGGAGATCCCCATCTTGGACATCACCTTGAGCAGACCTTTGTCCACCGCCTTGATGTAGCGGTTGTGGATCTCCTCCAGGGAGATGTCGGCGGGGAGCTGCCCCTCGCGCTTGAGGTCGAAGAGGGTGTCGAAGGCGAGGTAGGGGTTGATCGCCTCGGCACCGTAGCCGGCGAGCGTGGCGAAATGCTGCACCTCGCGGGCGCTGCCGGTCTCCACCACCAGGCCGGTCTCCACTCGCAGGCCGGCGCGGATCAGGTGGTGGTGGACCGCGCTGGTGGCCAGCAGCGCCGGGATCGGCATGCGGTCGGCGTTCATGTCGCGGTCGCTGAGGATGATGATGTTGTAGCGGTCGCGCACCGCCCCCTCCGCCGCGCGGCAGAGTCGCTCCAGCGCCGCCTCCATCCCCTCTGCACCCTCGTCGATGGGGTAGCAGATGGAGAGGGTGATCGAGCGGAACCGGTTGTCGGTGTGGCGGTCGATGTGGCGGATCTTCTCCAGATCGGCGTTGGTCAGGATCGGCTGATGCACCTCCAGCCGAAGCTGCGGTTCCTCCCTGCCCAGGCCGAGCAGGTTGGGGTTGGGGCCGACGATGGAGGTCAGGCTCATCACCATCTCTTCTCGGATCGGATCGATCGGCGGGTTGGTCACCTGGGCGAAGAGCTGGCGGAAGTAGTTGTACAGCGGCTCCGGCCGGCGCGACATCACCGCCAGCGGGGTGTCGTTGCCCATCGAGCCGACCGCCTCCTGGCCGGAGAGGGCCATCGGCGTCATGAGGAACTTGATATCCTCCTGGGTGTAGCCGAACACCTTCTGCCGGTGGAGCAGCGTGCCGTGATCCGGCGGCATCGGCGTCACCTCGTCGGGGAGATCCTCCAGCTGGACCTGCGTCTGCCTCAGGATCTCGCCGTAGGCGCGGGCGCCGGCCAACTGCCGCTTGATCTCGGCATCGTCGATGATCCGCCCGGCCTCCAGATCGATCAGCAGCATCCGTCCCGGCTGTAGCCGCCACTTGCGCACGATCCGCTCCTCGGGGATGTCGAGCACGCCGCTCTCCGAGGCCATCACCACCAGATCGTCGTCGGTGATCAGGTAGCGCGCCGGGCGCAGCCCATTGCGGTCGAGGGTGGCGCCGATCTGGCGACCGTCGGTGAAGGCGACCGCCGCGGGCCCGTCCCACGGCTCCATCAGGGCGGCGTTGTATTCGTAGAAGGCGCGCCGCTGTTCGTCCATCAGCTTGTTGCCGGCCCACGCCTCGGGGATCATCAGCATCGCCGCGTGGGCCAGCGGGTAGCCGCCGGCGACCAGCAACTCCAACGTGTTGTCGAAGCAGGCGGTGTCGCTCTGACCCTCGTCGCTGATCGGCCACAACTTGGCCAGATCGTCGCCGAGCAGCTCCGAGCGCATCGAGTGGCGTCGGGCGTTCATCCAATTGATGTTGCCGCGCACGGTATTGATCTCGCCGTTGTGCGCCACCATGCGGAAGGGGTGGGCCAGCTCCCACGAGGGGAAGGTGTTGGTTGAGAAGCGCTGGTGCACCAGGGCCAGCGCACTGGTCATCCTCGGATCGGTCAGGTCGGGGTAGAAGGCGGAGAGCTGATGGGAGAGGAACATCCCCTTGTAGACGATGGTGCGTGAAGAGAAGGAGGCGATGTAGAAGCGGGCCGGGTCGTCGAA
>RFFX01000079.1 GCA_003696765.1 Zetaproteobacteria bacterium
CTGACCGGCGGCTACATGACGCTTGCGGCCACCCTGTGCAACGCCCGTGTGCGCGACGGCATCGCCGCAGGCGACCATCCGGTGCTGATGCACGGCCCCACCTTCATGGCCAATCCGCTGGCCTGTGCGGTGGCGTCGGCGAGTATCGATCTGCTGTGCTCCTCGCCGTGGCGGCGGCGGGTGGCGCGCATCGAGCAGCGGCTGCGCGACGGACTGGCGCCCTGCGCGGCGTGCGATGCGGTGGCCGATGTGCGGGTGCGCGGCGCCATCGGCGTGGTGGAGATGAAACAACCGATCGACGTCGCCGTGGTGCAGCGGCGGCTGGTGGAGGCGGGCGTCTGGCTGCGCCCCTTCGGACGGCTGCTCTACACCATGCCCCCCTATGTGATCGACGACGCGTCGCTGGAGCGGCTGATCGCGGCGATGGTGGCGATCGCCGCCGGCGCGCGGTGACTGGGGTGCGTCGCTTCTCCGGTCGCTTTTCCCGCCTCTGCGGCTAGCCTGCCGCACGGCATGGTCGACGACCTCCCCACCTCCCTCGACGCGCTGCGTGCGGCGATCGACGCCGTCGACGATGAGATCCTCGCGCTGCTCTGGCGTCGGGCCGGTCTGGCCGCCGAGGTGGGAAAGCGCAAGGAGGTCGACGGCGACACCCCGTTCTATGTGCCGAGCCGCGAGGCGGCGATCATCCGCCGGCTCCTGGAGCGGCATCAGCAGTGTCGCGGCCGGGCGCGGCTGCCCGATGCGGCGGTCCACGGCATCTTCCGTGAGGTGATCGGCGCCTGCCTGGCGCTGGAGCACCCCCTGACGGTCGCCTTCCTCGGTCCGGAGGGGACCTTCTCCCACCTGGCCGCCTGCCGCCATTTCGGCAGCGCGGTGCGCTACCTGCCCTGCGGCAACTTCAGCCAGGTCTTCAGCCAGGTGGAGCGTGGCCAGGCGGCCTACGGCGTGGTGCCGGTGGAGAATACTTTGGAAGGGGCGGTGACCCAGACGCTCGATCTGCTCTGCGACCATGCGCAACGGATCCGGATCTGTGCCGAGATACAGTTGGAGATCCATCACCACCTCTTCAGCTACGCCGAATCGCTGGCCGAGATCCGGCAGGTGGTCAGCCATCCCCAGCCGCTGGCCCAGTGCCGTGGCTGGCTGGAGGAGTATCTGCCGCAGGTGGAATGGATCGAGGCCCCATCCACCGTCGAGGGGGCGCGGATGATCTGCGATGCGCGCGACGGCACCGGCCACGGCGGGGCGATCGACTGGCGTCACGCCGCGGCCATCGGCCCCTACAGCATCGTCGACTGTTGCGATCTCAACCTGTTGCAGCGCAACATCGAGGACCGGCGCGACAACACCACCCGCTTCTGTGTCATCGGCAGCCACGACGCCTGCCCATCCGGGCGCGACAAGACGGCGCTGGTGCTCTCCATCCGCGACGAGCCGGGCGCGCTCTACGCGCTGATCCGCCCCTTTGCCAAGCGGGACATCGGCCTGACCCGCATCGAGTCGCGTCCGGCGCGCACCGAGCCGTGGACCTACCTCTTCTTCGTCGATGTCGAGGGGCACCGTACCGACCCGGCGCTGGTCGACGCACTCGACGAGATCGCCGCCATGCCGACGGCGCGGGTGCGCATCCTCGGCTCCTACCCGGCCGCACGGCCGTTGTGACCGTCGCGGTCGATTGGGCGGCGCGCGCGGTGGCGCAGAGCGCGCGGCTGCATCCCTATGTGCCGGGCAAACCGGTGGAGCAGCTGCTGCGCGAGCTGGGCGTGGCCGATGGGTGCAAGCTTGCCTCCAACGAGAATCCCTTCGGCCCCCCGCCGGCCGCAGTGGCGGCGATCCAGCGGGCGGCGGAGGGGGTGCATCGCTATCCGGATGGCGATGCGACCGAGTTGAAGCAGGCGCTGGCCGCCCGCCACGGCGTCGATCCGGCGCAGATCCTGCTCGGCAACGGTTCCAACGAGGTGATCGAGCTGATCATTCGCACCTTCGCCGGGCCGGGGGATGGTGTGCTCTACAGCGCACACGGCTTCATCGTCTACGCGCTGGCCGCCCGAGCCGCCGGCGCCGCGGGGCGGGCGGTGGCCGAGCCGGACGGGTTGCACCACGATCTCGATGCGACGGCCTCGGCGGTCGATGCGCGCAGCAAGGTGGTGTGTATCGCCAACCCCAACAATCCGACCGGCACCATGCACGAGCTCGATGCGCTGCAGCGCTTCCTCGACCGCCTGCCGCCCGATCTGGTGGTGCTGCTCGACGAGGCCTATGTCGATTTCGTCACCGACGATCCCAACGCCACCCTGCGCCGGTTGCGCCACCCCGGGCTGGTGGTCTGCCGTACCTTCTCCAAGGCCTTCGGCCTGGCCGGGTTGCGCATCGGCTACGCCATCGCCGACGCCGGGCTGCTGGAGGTGGTCAACCGCTTCCGCGAGCCGTTCAATGTCAATGCCCTTGCCCAGCAGGCGGCGCTGGCCGCGCTTGAGGAGTCGGCGTGGGTGCGGCGGCAGGTGGCGGCGGTGGTGGCCGAGCGGCGGCGGTTGGAGCGGGAGCTGGCCGCGATGGGGCTGCTGCAGGGGCGCACGCACGGCAACTTCGTGCTGATCCACCACCGGCAGGCGGCGCGGCTGGTGGCCGATCTCGAGCGGCGCGGGTTGATCCTGCGGCCGCTGAGCCCCTACGGCATGGCGCAGTCGGTGCGGGTGACGGTAGGGCGGCCGGAAGAGAACGATCGCCTGCTCGGGGCGTTGCGCGACTGGCTGGAGCGGGCGTGACGGGCGGTGTCGATCGACCCGGGCGGGAGGGGCGCTCGCTCCGACTCGGCCGGCTCGCCGTGATCGGCGTGGGCCTGATCGGCGGCTCACTGGCCCGGGCGCTGCGTGCGGCCGGCTGCGTCGAGCGGATCACCGGCATCGGACGCAGCGCGGAGAACCTGCGCACCGCCGAACGACTGGGGATCATCGATGACTGGTCGCATGATGTTGCGGCGGTCGAGGGGGCCGACACCATCGTGGTGGCGGTGCCGATGGGTGCCTACGATCAGGTGTTCAGCGCGCTGGAGCTGCATGCCCGCTCCGATGCGGTGATCACCGACGTCGGCAGCACCAAACAGCATGCGCTGGATACCGCCGCCCGCTATCTGACCGCGCCGGGCCGCTTCGTCGCCGGCCATCCGATCGCCGGCACCGAGGATTCGGGGGCGGCCGCCTCCTTCGTCGGGCTCTTCCGCGGGGCGACGGTGGTGCTCACCCCGGGAGCAGCGGTCGAGCAGGAGGCGGTGCGCAGGGTGGAGGCGATGTGGCGCGTGGTCGGCGCCAGCCCCTGCTTCATGGATGCGGCCGAGCACGACCGGTTGATGGCGGCGGTGAGCCATCTGCCTCATCTGGCCGCCTTTGCCATCGTCAACGCAGTTACCGCCGAGGGGCGGGCACCGGAGATGTTGCGCTTTGCCGCCGGCGGCTTCCGCGATTTCACCCGCATCGCCTCCTCGTCACCGACGATGTGGCGGGACATCGCCCTGACCAACCGGGAAGCACTGGTCGCGCAGATCGACGCCCTGCAGGCGCAGCTGACCGGGATGCGGCAGGCGGTGGTCGAGGGCGACGGCGCGCGGCTGGCGGCGCTGTTTCAATGCGCCAAGCGCGTGCGCGACGACTGGCTTCACAGGAGCGATTCATGATGGTTTCGCAAGAAACCATCATCGCGGCCACGGACGGCCGCGCAAATCAAGGGCTTGCGTGAGCAAGCGATTGATTTGTAAGGCAATCGAAGACCGCGCTCTTCGATTGCCGTCAAGCAAAAAGTCCACGGACGGACTTTTTGCGATTTCATCCTTCTTGATGGTTTCGCAAGAAACCATCATCGCGGCCACGGACGGCCGCGCAAATCGGTCGGTTGCGTACGCAACCGCCAGAATTGTAAGGGGATCGAAGAGTGCGCTCTCCGATCCCCGTCAAGCAAGAAGTCCATGGACGGACTTGTTGCGATTGGATCCTTCATGAACGATACCCTGATCGCCGGACCGGCCGACCGGCCCCTCTCCGGTCGGGTGCGGGTGCCGGGTGACAAGTCGATGTCCCATCGGGCGGTGATGCTGGCGGCGATGGCCGAGGGGGAGACGCGCATCGAGGGGTTTCTCTCCGGGGCCGACAATCTGGCGACGGTGCGGATCTTCGGACAGATGGGGGTGGAGGTGCTCTGGAACAATGCGGAGCGAACCTCCCTCACCGTGTGCGGTGTGGGGCTCAACGGACTGCGCGAGCCGGAGGATGTGCTCAACGCCGGCAACGCCGGCACCTGCGCGCGGTTGATGGTCGGGGTGCTGGCCGGCCAGCCGTTCCACTCGGTGCTGGTCGGCGATGCATCGCTCCACCGCCGGCCGATGGCCCGGGTGGCCGATCCGGTGCGGCGCATGGGGGCGGACATCGACGGTCGCGACGGAGGCAACAAGCTGCCGCTGGCCATCCGGGGCGGGGCGCTGCGCGGCATCGATTTCGAGCCCAAGGTGGCCAGCGCGCAGGTCAAGTCGTGCGTGCTGCTCGCCGGCCTCTTCGCCGAAGGGACGACGCGGGTGCGCGAGCCGCGGCCGACGCGCGACCATACCGAGCGAATGCTGCCCCTCTTCGGTCAGCCGGTGGAGAAGGAGTACGGCTGGATCAGCCTCAAGCCGGAGGAGCGGTTGCAGGCGCCCGATACCCCGGTGGAGATCCCCGCCGATCCGTCGTCGGCCGCATTCTTCGCCGTGGCGGCGTCGATGGTGCCCGACTCCTGCGTCACCCTGCAGAGGGTCGGGGTCAACGAGCGGCGCACCGGCTGGTGCCGGGTGTTGCAGGCGATGGGTGGGGAGTTGCACATGAAGCCGATCGGTGAGGTCGGCGGTGAGCCGGTGGCCGATCTGGAGGCACGGGGCGTGCGGCTGCACGGGGTGGAGGTGGCGCCGCGCGACGTGCCCGATACGATCGACGAGTTTCCGCTGCTCTTCGCCGCGGCGGCGGTGGCCGAGGGCGAGTTCGTGCTCGAGGGCGCCGAAGAGCTGCGGGTGAAGGAGTCCGATCGGATCGCCGTGATGGCGCGGGCGCTGCATGCCGCCGGAGCGCGGGTGGAGGAGCGCCCGGACGGGGTGCGCATCAGGGGCGGGCGGCTGTGCGGCGGCTGCACGGTGGATGCCTGCGGCGACCATCGGGTGGCGATGGCGATGGCGGTGGCCGCCCAGTCTGCGGCGGAGCCGATCCGGATCGAGCATGCCGCGGCGATCGACACCTCCTTTCCCGGTTTCGTCTCCCTGGCCCGGGAGCTGGGGATGAACGTGCGCTGGGCGTGAGGATGCGTGCGGTGGAGGGGTTGCAGGTGGCCATCGACGGCCCCTCCGGCTCGGGCAAGGGGACGGTGGCGGTGGAGGTGGGTGCGCGGCTCGATCTGCCGGTGCTGGACAGCGGTCTGCTCTACCGCTTCACCGGCTGGCGGGCGCGCGATCTGGGGGTTGCGCTCGACGACGGTGCGGCGCTGGCGGCGATGCTGCGGAAGGAGGCGGAAAGGTTACGCTGGCGGGCGGGCGGATCGCTTCTGTTCGACGGTGTGGAGTGCGCCGGTCGTCTGCGCGGCGAGGAGGTGGGGGCGGCGGCATCGAGCGTGGCCGCGCAACCGGAAGTGCGCTCGGCGCTGCTCTCCCTGCAGCGAACGCTGGCCGCCGCCGGCTGCGTGATGGACGGACGCGACATCGGCACGGTGGTGCTACCCGACGCACAGGCCAAGTTCTTCCTCACTGCATCGCGGCGGGAGCGGGCCAGGCGCCGCTGGATGCAGTTGCGCGCCGCCGGCCACGATCGGGTCGATCTGGCCGATGTGGAGGCCGATCTGGCCCGGCGCGATGCGCGCGACCGGGAGCGGAGTGTTGCACCACTGGTGCCGGCGGCGGATGCGGTGGTGATCGACTCCACCACCCTGCGGGTCGATCAGGTGGTCGACCGCGTCCTGACGGTCCTTCGGCGCCGTGGGTTGGTGGTCTGAGCGCCCCTTCCCCGCCGGTCGTTTCCTCGCCTTTCGTTTGCGGCTAGGTTGCGCCGCCGCATCCGGGGGCGGAGGCGGGCGCTGTAGGCCCTGTTGCGGTCGTGGATCGCAAGGCGGCCTCGCGGAAGGATGCAACCTGTGGCCGGGACGGTCGGGCAGGACGCGTGTTTGTCCTTGCAGGTGACGGATGTATGGCGGCCCCACTGGAAGCCGTCATCCGCGGCCAGGAGGGCCGCGCAAATCGAGGTTGCCCTTGCAACCGGTGGATTTGTAGGGCGATCGAAGAGTGAGCTCTTCGGTTCCCGTCGGGCAATACGTCCATGGATGGAGGTGTTGCGATCGGATGGAGCTGATGACGACAGAGTCTGCACCCCAACCCGCAGCCGGCGGAGGGGCCGATGCGACCGATCCCGTCGCGTCCTCCGGTGCCCCCCGGGAGGAGGCATCGGTCGCGGCGGCGGATGGTCGGGCGGATGGCACCCCGGCTGCGTCCGGCATGGACGGGGAGATCGGCGGGGGAGATGGCCTCCCGCCGCAGGAGCCGTCGGAGGAGGCGGCATCCGCCGATGGCGCTGTCGCCGATCTCGGCCGGAGCGGAGGAGCGCCGCGCACCACGGCGACGGCGGCGCCCGAATCCGCGGCCGATGACGACGCGCATGAGGCGGATAGAGAAGAGGAGGAGGGGGGTGAGGAGGATGCCTTCCGCGCCCTGTTCGAGGAGTCGTTGCGTGTGCAGACGCCGCTCGATCGCGGCCGGCTGGTCGAGGGGGTGGTGGTCGGCTTCGACGGGGATCTGGTGATCATCGACGTGGGTGCCAAGGGGGAGGGGGCGGTTCCGGCGGACGAGTTCTCCCGACTCGCTCTTCCCCTGCCCGAACGGGATGCCCGGGTCGAGGTGATGATCACCGGCTTCGGTGCCGACGGGGTGCGCCTCTCCGTGCTCGAGGCGCACAAACAGCATCAGTGGGAACGGGTCGAGGCGGCGCTTGCCGACGGCGGGACGGTGGAGGCGCGCGTGTTGCGCGCGGTCAAGGGGGGGTTCCGCGTCTCGATCGGCGGGCTGGAGGCCTTCATGCCCCGCTCGGAGGCCGACGTCAGCCGTTTCGTCCAGCCCGAAGCCCTGATCGGCAACCGCTATCCGGTGGCGGTGCTCGAGGCGAGCCGCAAGCCGGAGAATGTGGTCGTCTCCCACCGCCGCCCGCTGGAGGCGGAGCAGGCCGCCCGCCGGGCCCGTTTCTTCGCCGACCACAAGGTGGGGGACCGGGTTACCGGTGTGGTGCGGCGGTTGGTCGATTTCGGCGCCTTCGTCGATCTGGGCGGGGTCGATGCGCTGCTGCACGTCTCGGACATCGCCTGGCGGCGGCTCTCCCACCCCTCGGAGGCGCTGAGCCCGGGCCAGACCATCACTGCGGAGATCCGCGCGCTCGACGCGGAGGCGGGTAAGGTCTCCATCTCGATGCGCGCACTACAGGAGGATCCATGGACCCGGGTCGCCGGCTCCTATGCCAGGGGGATGCGGGTGACCGGAACGGTACGCAAGCTGCTCGACTACGGGGCGGTGGTCGAGCTGGAGCCGGGGGTCGACGGGCTGATCCATCGCTCGGAGATGAGCTGGACCCGGCAGGACGTGAAGCCGTCGTCGCTTCTCTCCGAAGGGGATGTGGTCGATCTGGCGGTGCTCGACGTCGATGTGGAGAAGCGGCGTATCCGCTTGAGCATCAAGGAGGTGCTGGAGAACCCCTGGCAGGCGTGGCTGGCCGATCATCCGGTCGGCAGCAGGGTGCGCGGCCGGGTGAAGAACATCACCGATTTCGGCTTCTTCGTCGGCTTGACCGAGGAACTGGACGGGCTGGTACACATCGGCAATTTGACCTGGAAGGGGGATGGTGCCGCCGCGCTCTCCGACTACCACAAGGGGCAGGAGGTGGAGTGCGTCGTGCTCGGCGTGGATGTCGAGCGGCAGAGAATCTCCCTGGGGATCAAGCAGTTGAGCGATGACCCCTTCGTGCTCTTCCTCGAAAGGGCGGGGGAGCGTGGCCGGGTGACCGGTCGGGTGGTCGAGGCCGCCGCCTGGGGTTATCTGCTGGAGGTGGCCGAAGGGGTGCGGGCGCGCCTTCCCCGGCGGGAGTTGCCAAAAGGTCAGGATCCCCTTGAAATTGGGACCGAGGTGGAGGCGAAGATCGTCGGTGTCGATCGCAAGCGGCGTGAAGTCGAGCTTTCGGTGCGGCAGTTGTTGCGCGATGAGGAGCGTGAGGCCATCCGCCACTACCGTTCCGTCCAGGAGTCGGACGAGACGCCGTCGCCACTGGCACTGGAGCTGCAGAGAAAGTTGAAAGGGAAGCTGCTGTAAGCGCGGCGCTCCTCAGCAGAACGTTTGTAGCAAACCAACGTACGCGACCAAGAGGGTCGCGCGAATCCTGAGGTTGCGCATGCAACCGACGGATTTGTAAGGGGATCGAAGACCGCGCTCTTCGATCGCCGTCAAGCAAAACGTCCATGGACGGGCGTTTTGCGGTCTGATCAAGAGATGACGAAATCGGAACTGATCGCCAAGATCGCGGCGCAGAATCCCTCCTTGACCCGCAAGGAGTCGGAGCTGCTGGTCAACACCGTGCTCGATGCGATGGTCGAGGCGATGGCCTCGGGTGAAGGGGTGGAACTGCGCGGCTTCGGCAGCTTCACCCTGCGTCACCGCCGTGCGCGGCAGGGGCGCAATCCCAGGCTGGGTACCACGGTGGAGGTCGAGGCCAAGGTGGTGCCGCACTTCAAGCCGGGCAAGGCGTTGCGCGAGCGGGTAGCCGCCAGCGTCGCCTGACTGGCGAGCGCGCGATGCGCTGACCCTCCGCCGATGAACTGGATCAACGCCCTGGTGGTCGCGCTTTTCAGTGCGGTTGCCACCATTTTCGCTCTGGCCAACTCCGGCGAGGTCGCCATCGCCTTCACCGGCATCGGCGTCGGCCACAGTCCGCTCTACGTTCCGGTCTTCGCCGCCTTCGTTCTCGGCTATGTCGGCGGGGTGTTGTCTCTTGCCTTCTCCCGGCGCAAGCACAAGCGGCGCATTCTGGAGTTGGAGGCGGAGAACCGGCAGCTGCACAGCGAGGTGGAGAACCTGCGCAACATCCCCCTGCAAGAAGAGTTGTAGGTGGGGCATCCCGCACCGGGCGCAGCGGGCCGGGGGGGGCGCGGCGGATGAGCGGATCGGCCCTCCTGATCCTGCTTCTCACCGTGGCGGTGGCCGCGGTCGGCTGGTGGGCATGGCAGCAGAGCGAGCAGGAGCAGAGCAGACCGGAGCGAGAGCCCGACGACGCCCGGGTGGTGCCGCTGTTGCGCGGCATCAACTACCTCCTTTCCGATCAGACCGACCGCGCCCTGCAGGAGATGGTGCAGGTGGCGCGGCTGCGCTCGGATGCCATCGACGTCTACATGGCGCTGGGCGAGATGTTCCGCGGCAACGGCGAGATCGGCCGTGCGGTGCGCATCCACCAGAACCTGCTGGCCCGGCCCGATATCACCCCCGGGCAGGAGCTGGAGGCGCACTACGCGCTGGGTCGCGATTTCCATACCGGTGGGCTGCTCGACCGGGCGCTGCGCCAGTACGACAAGGCGCTGGCCATCGCGCCGGACCATCTTCCGTCGCTGGAGGCGTCGCTGCGCATCCGCGAGCAGGGCAAGGAGTGGCTCAAGGCCGAGGAGCTGCTCTGTCGGATCGAGCGCATCCGCGGTGAGGACGCCCGCTTCCACCGCGCCTTTCTCTACGCCGAGGAGGCGCGCCGCTGCCTCCATGACGAGGGGGATGAGGCGCAGGCCCGCCACTTCGCCGACCGGGCGATCGATCTCGACCAGGGGTGCGCCTCCGCCCGGCTGGTGATGCTCGAGCTGCTGCTTCGGCGCGACGCCGACTGGCCGGAAATGGAGGGGGTGTTGCGCGGTTTGTGGCAGCACTGCCCGCACCACGCCATGGAGGCGGTACCGCTCTTGTTGCGCCAGGAACGGCACCGGGAGGAGATCGAATCCTTCCTGCTCGCAGTGTGGCGGGCGCGGCGCGACGAGGGGATGATGCTCACCTGGCTGGAGCAGCTCCATGAGGCCGGCCGTGACGACGATCTCCGCCGCCTGATCGGAGCGGTCGGCTTCGTGCCCGATTCGTTGCGTGGCGATCTTCGGCTGTTGGCGTTGGGATGCGGCGCGGCGGGGTCGGACGTGCCGGACGGGCGGCTCGTCGCCCGGGCGCGCCGATGGCGGCAGCAGGTGAAGGATTTCTGCTGCTCCGAGTGCGGTGTGGAGGTGCGGGAGATGCGTTGGCAGTGTCCGCAGTGCCATCAATGGGGGACGATGCGGCCGATCCAGGTGGTGCGGTTGTGACCGACGCCGGTGGTCTCGGAGGGGCGGCTTCCCGTCTGATGGTGGCGCTCGATCTGCCCGATGGTGCGGAGGCACGGGCGATGTGTGACCAGTTGGAGGGGGTCGTCGGTTGGTTCAAGGTGGGGCTGCGTCTCTTCGTCGGTGAAGGGCCGGGCCTGGTGCGCGCGCTGCGGCGGCGAGGGCGGATCTTCCTCGACCTCAAGTTCCACGACATCCCCAACACCGTGGCGCAGGCGGTGGAGCAGGCCGGTGCACTCGGCGTGGCGATGGTCAACGTTCATGCCGCGGGCGGGCCGAAGATGCTGCGTGCGGCGGCGGATGCCGCCGCCTCCTTCCCCGGGATGCGGCTGATCGCGGTGACGGTGCTCACCAGCGAGAACATGCCGCCCGAGCGGGCGCGGGCGCTGGCGGTGGAGCGGGCGCGGATCAGCCGGGATGCGGGGCTGCACGGGGTGGTGTGCAGTGCGCACGAGGCAGCGGCGGTCAAGCGGGCGTGTGGTGCGGGGTTCCTCACCGTGACACCGGGCATCCGCATGCCGGGGGAAGCGCGGCAGGATCAGGCGCGTGTGGCCGATCCCGCCGCCGCCATCGCCGCCGGGGCCGACTATCTGGTGGTCGGCCGCCCGATTCTTCAGGCGGACGACCCCCGTGCGGCTGCGGAGGCGGTGCTGGCGGCGATGGTTGGCGGTGGAGCGGGCTGAAGGCGGCTTCACCCTGATCGAGGTGCTGGTGGCGATGGTGATCGTGGCCACCGCGCTGGTCGCCATGGTCGGCCGGCTGGGGGCGTCGAGCGATGTGCAGCGCACCTTGGCGCTCCATACCCTGATGCTTGATGTGGCGCTCAACCGGATCGAGCGGCAACGGCTGCAGAAGACGGTCAGCGGAGATGAGCGCGACGGAACGGTCGAGGCCGGCGGCGTGACGCTTGCGTGGCGGCTGTGGAGCGAGAAGACGGAGATGGACGGCTTCCTGCGACAGAACGTGGCGGTGCGCGCCCCGGGTGAGCCGGAGCTGCGTCTCTTCCTCTATCGCGGGGTGGAGTGAGGCCAACGCGAGGGGGCGTCCGCCCGGCAGAGGGACGTGTTGCGATTCGATCAAATCAGGAGTGGTGAATAGCGTGACGGAGCTGGAGAAACAGTACGATCCCGCAGCGCTGGAGGAGGCGGTGGCCGAGGCGTGGCTCGAGTCCGATGCACTGGCGCCGAGGCCGGCCGAGGAGGCCTACTGCATCGTCATTCCGCCGCCCAACGTCACCGGCAGCCTGCACATGGGCCACGCCTTCACCTTCACCCTGCAGGATGCGCTGATCCGCTGGCAGCGGATGCAGGGCAAATCGACCCTGTGGCAACCCGGCACCGACCACGCCGGCATCGCCACCCAGATGGTGGTCGAGCGGCTGCTCGACGCCGAGGGAGTCCGGCGCCGCGATCTGGGGCGGGAGCGGTTTCTCGACCGGGTCTGGCGGTGGAAGGAGGAGTCGGGCGGGACCATCGTGCGTCAGCTCAAGCGGTTGGGGGCGAGCTGCGACTGGTCGCGCGAGCGCTTCACCATGGACGAAGGGCTCTCCCGGGCGGTGCGCGAGGTCTTCGTCCGCCTCTACGAGGAGGGGTTGATCTATCGAGGCAAGCGGCTGGTCAACTGGGATCCGGTGCTGGAGACGGCGGTCTCCGATCTCGAGGTGGTGCACGAGGAGGTGGAGGGTCACCTTTGGTACATCCGCTATCCGCTCATCGACGATCCCGGCCGCCATCTCGTCGTCGCCACCACCCGGCCCGAGACCATGTTCGGCGATGCGGCGGTGGCGGTCCATCCCGAGGATGAACGCTACCGCGATCTGATCGGTCGGCGGGTGCGGCTGCCACAGACCGACCGTACCATCCCGGTGATCGCCGATGCCTATGTTGATCGGGAGTTCGGCACCGGCTGCGTCAAGATCACCCCGGCGCACGATTTCAACGACTACGAGGTGGGTCGGCGGCACGACCTGCCGATGATCAACATCCTCACCCCGCGCGCCCACCTCTCCGATTGCGAGGCGGTGCCGGAGCGCTACCGCGGGCTGGACCGCTACGAGGCGCGCGAGCGGCTGGTGGCCGATCTCGATGCGGCCGGCCTGATGTACAAGATCGAGAAGCACACCCACCAGGTCGGCTACGGCGACCGGTCGCACGCGGTGCTGGAGCCCTACCTGACCGATCAGTGGTTCGTCGAGATCAAGCCGCTGGCCGAGCCGGCCATCCGCGCGGTGGAGGAGGGGGCGATCCGCTTCGTGCCGCGCCACTGGGAGAAGACCTATTTCGAGTGGATGCGCAACATCCAGGACTGGTGCATCTCGCGCCAGTTGTGGTGGGGCCACCGCATCCCCGCCTGGTATTGCGCCGACTGCGACCACATCACCGTGGCGCGCGAGACGCCGGAGGTATGCGGCGGATGCGGCGGTGGCGCTATCCGGCAGGACGAGGATGTGCTCGATACCTGGTTCTCTTCCGCGCTCTGGCCCTTCTCCACCCTCGGCTGGCCGCAGCAGAGCGATGATCTGGCGCGCTTCTATCCGACCAATGTGCTGGTTACCGGGTTCGACATCATCTTCTTCTGGGTGGCGCGGATGATCATGATGGGGCTGAAGTTCACCGGCCAGGTGCCCTTCCGCGACGTCTACATCCACGCCCTGATTCGCGACGCCCAGGGGCAGAAGATGAGCAAGTCGAAGGGCAATGTGATCGATCCGCTGGTGATGGTGGAGAAGTACGGCGCCGACGCGCTGCGCTTCACCCTGGCCCACATGGCCACCCCCGGCCGCGACGTGAAGCTGGACGAGGCGCGCATCGAATCGAACCGCAACTTCATGAACAAGATCTGGAACGCCGCCCGCTTCGTCTTCATGAACCGGGGCGCGGCAGGTGTGGATTCCACCGTGGAGCCGCGGCTGTTGGCCAACCGCTGGGTGCTCGACGCGCTCGAGTCGTGCCGCCGTGACGTGGAGCAGGCACTGGCCGGCTACCGCTTCAACGATGCCGCATCCAGCCTCTACGGCTTCATCTGGGGCAGTTATTGCGACTGGTTCGTCGAGGCGGCCAAGGTGGCCCTTTACGGCGACGATCCGGAGGCGAAGCGGGAGACGCAGGTGGTGATGCTCACCGCCCTCGACGGATGGCTGAGGCTGCTCCATCCGATCTGCCCCTTCATCACCGAGGTGCTGTGGCGGCGGCTGCACGGCCGCGAGGAGGGGCTGCTCATCGCTGCGGCGTGGCCCGCACCCCTGCGGGAGGATCGGCAGGCGCGGGAAGAGATGGAGCGGGTGATGGCGGTGGTGACGGCGATCCGCTCGATCCGTGGTGCGATGAACATCGCGCCGGGCAGGAGGATCGCGGCGGCGATCGCCGCCGACGGGGAGGTGCGCACGGAACTGCAGCGGCAGGAGGCGTTGATCCGTGCCCTGGCCCGGCTGGAGCGGATCGACTGGCTCGATGGGGCAGCCGGGCTGGAGGAAGCGGCGGTCGCCCCGCTGCCGTTCGCCCGCGTGCTGGTGCCGCTGGCCGGCCTGGTCGATCTCGCCGGGGAGCGGGCCCGGCTGGAGAAGGCATTGGAGCGGCTCGGGAAGGAGATGGGCAAGCTGGAGGGGAAGTTGGCCAATCCGGCGTTCCGCCGGAACGCCCCGGAGGCGGTGGTGGCCAAGGTGGAGGCGGAGCTGACCCGCGTACGGGTGCGCCGCGACGAGCTGACCGCCGCACTCGATCGTCTGCAGCGGATCACGGAGGGCGGGGAGGAATGACGACTTCGCAAGAAGTCGGCATCCGCGGCCAGGACGGCCGCGCAAAACGGGAGCGTGTGCATGCAAGCCACTGTCTTGTAAGGGGATCGAAGATCGCGCTCTTCGATCCCTGTCAAGCAAAAAGTCCACGGACGGGCTTTTTTGCGATGGAATCAGGAATGAGCGCTCCGGTGGGACACCGTCTGCCGCCGGGGGAGCGCGAGCGGATCCATCGCCCGCCCGCGCGGGTCCCGGATCGGGCGCGGTACCGCCGCGAAGAAGGGCGGAAGTTCAGGGAGGTGGGATGATGGAACGGGATGAGACACAGAGGGCGGAGGGGGGAGAGCAGCAGGTGCAGATCCATCTGCCGCCCGAGGTGCAGCGCGGGGTCTACGCCAACCAGACCCATGTGGGGCATACCCGTGAGGAGTTCATCCTCGACTTCATCCTCACCACCCCACCGGCCGGTGTGGTCAATGCGCGGGTGATCCTCTCCCCGCAGCACGCCCGTCGGCTGCTGGCCGTGTTGCAGGACGGAATCCACCGCTACGAACAGCAGTTCGGCCCCATCGAGCAGGGGGAGCGCCTCATCCCCCCGCCCGATCCGGTGCGGCACTGATGACGGCTTCGCAAGATGCCGGCATCGCGGCGTTGGCGTGCCGCGCGAATCCGGAGGTTTCGCATGCAACCGACGGATTTGTAGGGCGATCGAAGAGTGCGCTCATCGATCGCCGTCGAGCAAAAAGTCCACGGACGGACGTGTTGCGGCCTGATCACTGATGGCGCTCCTGCGCGGAACGGATCCAGCCGGAGATCCAACGTGAAGCAGATCCTGCAGAACCTCGGCACCGGAGAGACCCTGCTGGCCGACATCCCCGCCCCTAGGGTGGAGCCGGGCGGGTTGCTCATCGCCAGCCGGGCCTCGCTGATCTCGGCGGGAACCGAGCGCATGCTGGTCGATTTCGGCCGGGCCAATCTGCTGCAGAAGGCGCGACAGCAGCCGGAGAAGGTGCTGCAGGTGGTGCAGAAGATCCGTACCGACGGGGTGTGGAGCACCCTCGATGCCGTCCGCTCCAAGCTCGATCAGCCGCTCCCGTTGGGCTATTGCAACGCCGGTGTGGTGCTGGAGTCGCGGGCCGATGGCTTCCGCCGCGGCGATCGGGTCGCCTCCAACGGTGGGCATGCCGAGGTGGTGGCGGTTCCCGCCCGCCTCTGCGCGAAGATCCCCGACGGGGTGACCGACGAGGCGGCGGCGTTCACGGTCCTGGGGGCGATTGCGCTGCAGGGGATCCGCCTGCTGGCGCCGACGCTGGGCGAGCGGATCGCCGTCATCGGACTCGGTCTGATCGGCCAGCTCTGCGTACAGATGTTGCGTGCCCACGGCTGTCGGGTGCTCGGTGTCGATCCCGACCCGGCGCGCTGCGCCCTGGCGCGCGGCTTCGGTGCGGAGGTGGTCGCCCCCTCCGAGGGGGGGGATCCCGTGGCCGCCGCCCGAGCCTTCAGCGACGGCCGCGGGATGGACGGGGTGGTGATCACCGCCTCGGCGCGATCGGACGAGATCGTGCATCAGGCGGCGCAGATCTGCCGGCAGCGCGGCAGGATCGTGCTGGTCGGCGTCGTCGGGCTCCACCTGCGGCGGGACGACTTCTACAAGAAGGAGCTCACCTTCCAGGTCTCCTGCTCCTACGGCCCCGGGCGCTACGATCCGGAATACGAGGAGAAGGGGCACGATTACCCCTTCGGGCTGGTCCGCTGGACCGAGCAGCGCAACTTCGAGGCGGTGCTCGAGCTGTTGGCGGATGGAAGGCTCGATGTGGCGCCGCTCATCACCGAACGGGTGGAGATCGACCGGGCGCTGGATGCCTACCGGCGGTTGGGGGCCGTCGGGAGCCTGGGAACCATCATCCGATACCCCGGGCGGGAGGAGCAGGCGCTCCGCCGCCGGGTGGTGGCGCTGCCGATACAGCAAAAGCCCGTGGCGGGCGCGGGAGGAGCGCGTCTGGCGGTGGTCGGTGCGGGAAACTACGCCGCACGGGTGCTGATCCCCGCCTTCCGGCGGAGTGGGGCGCAGCTCGACACCCTGGTCAGCGCCAAAGGGGTCACCGCCGTCCACCACGGCATCCGGCAGGGCTTCTCCCGGGCGGCGACCCGCTTCGAGGAGGTTCTGGCCGGGGATGGGGTCGATGCGGTGGTGATCGCCACCCGCCACCATCTCCACGCCGAGCAGGTGCTCGCCGCTCTGGATGCGGGCAAACACTGCTTCGTCGAGAAGCCGCTCGCCCTCACCCTGGGGCAGATCGACCGGATCCGCCGGGCTTGGGAGGCCCACCCCGACCGGCTGTTGATGGTCGGTTTCAACCGCCGTTTCGCGCCGTTGGTGGAGCGCATGCACCGGTTGCGCACGGCCTGCGGCGGCCCGGTGACGCTGCTGCTGACGATGAATGCGGGGGCGATCCCCGCCGACCACTGGACCCGGGACCCCGCGGTGGGAGGGGGGCGGATCATTGGTGAGGCGTGCCACTACGTCGATCTGGCCCGCTTCCTCGCCGGTGCGCCGCTGACCGGATTCCAGGCGACCGCGGCGGGCGGGGAGGAGGGGGCCCGCGGGGACGCGGCCCTGATCCAGCTCACCTTCGCCGACGGATCGGCCGCCTCGATCCACTATCTGACCGACGGGGGCAAACACTTCCCCAAGGAGCGCATCGAGCTCTTCGCGCAGGATGCGGTCTTGCAGTTGGACAACTTCCTGCGCCTGCGCAGCTTCGGCTGGCCGGGCTTCTCCGGCGCCCGGCTGCGCGGGCAGGACAAGGGGCAGCAGGGCTGTGCCGCCGCCTTCGTCCGGGCGGTGGAGCAGGGGGGGGAGCCGCCCATCCCGATCGACGAGCTCTTCGAGGTGAGTGCGGCGACGATCCGGATCGCCGATCTGCTGCGGCGCGGATCCGGGCGCTGACCGCCACCCTCCCCCTCTATTTCCGCACCCTGCGCCGGATCTCGCCGGGGCGGCTCCTCTGGCGGTTGTGGCGCCGGGGATGGCCGCGCCGCCCGCGGCGGATGCGCCACGAGCCGCTGCGCCGCTGGGCGGTGCCGTGGCTCTCCACCCCCTGGCAGCCGGCCTGCATCGAGGGGGAGCAGCGGATGCGCCTGCTCAACCGGACGGTCCGGGTGGCCGCCCCCACGGATTGGAACGATCCCGCGCTGCCGTTGCTGCTGCGCTACCATCTGCACTACTTCGACGACCTCGACGCCGAGGGGGCGTCGGCGCGGCGCGTGCTGCAGCGACGCTGGATGGTGCGCTGGATCGACGAACATCCCCCCGGCGCGTTCCCCGGCTGGGATCCCTATCCGACCGCCCTGCGGCTGGTCAACTGGATCAAATGGTGCTGGCAGGATGGCGGCGGCCGGGAGCCGGAGGCGGCGATCCTCGACAGCATCGCCACCCAGGCGGCATGGCTGCGGCGCAACCTGGAGTTCGATCTGCTGGGCAACCATCTGCTGGCCGATGCCAAGGGGCTCTGCTTCGCCGGTCTCTTCTTCACCGGCCCCGACGGGCGGAGGTGGCTGGAGCGGGGGCGTTCGCTCCTGCTGGAACAACTGCCGCGCCAGATCCTGGCCGACGGCGGCCACGACGAGCGCAGCCCGGCCTACCACGCCCTGGTGCTGCACGATCTGTTGGAGCTGGTGCGCGCCTGGCGCCATGTCGGGCTGACCCCGCCGGAGCCGCTCTGCGCCCCGGTGCCGGCGATGCTCCGCTGGCTGCAGGTCATGACCCATCCGGATGGGGGGATCGCCTTCTTCAACGACGCCACCCTGGGGCAGGCGCCCGGTTGCGCCCATCTCGGCCGGCTGGCCGTCATGCTCGCTCTGGCTGAGGAGGCGCACGCCACTCCCCCCGGCACGGTCGACCTTCCCGAGAGCGGATACATGCGGCTGGAGCAGGGGGGGATGGTGGTCTTGCTCGATGCCGCCCCGGCAGGCTCGGCCGATCAGCCCGGCCACGCCCACGCCGATACGTTGAGCTTCGAGTGCTCCCTCGATGGTCGGCGGCTGATCGTCAACTCCGGCATCGACCGCTACGGCGACGATGCCGAGCGGCGGTGGCAGCGCTCCACCGCCGCCCACTCCACCCTTGAGGTCGACGGCGCCGACTCCAGCGAGGTATGGGGCGGCTTCCGTCTGGCCGGGCGCGCGGAGATCGTCGATCGCGGCATGCGTCGGGAGCAAGGGGGCGTGGTCGCCTGGGGGGCGCACGACGGCTACCGCCGCCTGCCGGGCGTGGGGATCCATCGGCGGGAGTGGCGGCTGTGGCAGGGGCGGCTGGAGGTGCGCGATCGTCTCGAGGGGGGCGGCCGCCACCGTCTGGTCAGCCGCTTCTATCTCCATCCGGAGCTGGATGCGGTGATGGATGGGGAGGAGGTGGCATTGCGTCGGAGCGGGCGGACGCTGGCGGTGATCCAAGCCGGCGGCGCCGGCGGCCGTCTGCGTCTCGTCTCCGCCCGCTATTTCCCGGCGTTCGGCCGGGTGGAAGCAAACCGGTGCGTGGAGCTCTCCGCCCTCTGCACCCTTCCGGCGGAGCTCTCCGCCGTCGTCGTATGGCGCTAGTCGACGACGGCAACGCAGGCTGTCGCCATCCGCGGCCGGGGCCAGGAGGGTCGCGCAAGAGAAGGGGCCTGCGTATGCGGTGTGCAGGGGGATCGGGGGGGCGTCCCCTTCGATTTCCGCCGGGAGATGGATGTTGGAATCGCAAAAAGTCCGTCCGTGGACTTTTTGCTTGACGGCAATCGAAGAGCGCGGTCTTCGATTGCCTTACAAATCCATCGCTTGCTTACGCAAGCTCTTGATTTGCGCGACCCTCCATGGTCGCGATGATGGTTTCTTGCGAAACCATCATGGATCCATGGACGGAGCTTTTGCGGTGGGATGCAGTCGATGACCTTCCGGTTCAAGGTGATGCTGGTCGCCGGTGCGCGGCCCAACTTCATGAAGATCGCCCCCATGATGCGGGCGCTGGCCGCCCACGGCGGCTTCTCGAGCATGCTGGTCCATACCGGCCAGCACTACGACGAGGCGATGTCCGCCACCTTCTTCGAGCAGCTCGGCATCCCCGAGCCGGACGAGAACCTCGGGGTGGGATCGGGATCGCACGCCGTGCAGACCGCCCGCATCATGGAGCGCTTCGAGCCGCTCTGCCAGCGGCGGCAACCCGATGCCGTGGTGGTGGTGGGCGATGTCAACTCCACGATCGCCGCCGGGCTGGTGGCGACCAAGCTTGCCATCCCGCTGGTGCACGTCGAGGCGGGGCTGCGGTCGTACGATCGGAGCATGCCGGAGGAGATCAACCGCCTGGCCACCGACGCGATCAGCGATCTCTTCTTCGCCACGGAGGAGGAAGCACGGGCCAACCTCCTGCGCGAAGGGCACGATCCGCGGCGTGTCCACCTCGTCGGCCATGTGATGGTCGACAACCTCTTCCACCAGTGTGCGCGGCTGGATGCGGAGCCGGTCGAGCCTCCCTGCCGACCGCCGCGCCCCTATTTCTGCCTCACCCTCCACCGGCCGGCGAACGTAGACGATCCCATCCGGCTCGAGCGGCTGTTGCGGGCGATCGTCGCGGTGGGCGCCACCGCCCCGGTGCTCTTCCCCTGCCATCCCCGCACCGAAGAGCGGATTCGGCGGCTGGGCTGGTGGGAACGCATCCAGCGGGCCGACGGGCTCCATCTGTTGCCGCCGCTCCCCTACAACCAGTTCCTTGCACTCTGGAGGGAGTCCGCCGCCGTGCTGACCGACAGCGGCGGCCTGCAGGAGGAGACGACGGCGTTGGGCATCCCCTGCCTCACCCTGCGGGAGAACACCGAGCGTCCGGTGACCGTCACCCACGGCACCAATACGGTGATCGGCGACGATCCCGAACGTCTGCTGCACTCGGTGCGGGAGATCCTGGCCGGCAGGGGCAAGCGGGGGAGGGTCCCCCCCCTGTGGGACGGCCGGGCCAGTGTCCGCATCGCCGCCATCCTCCACGACTTCCTCCGCGCCCGCGCCTCCACCGGGGGGGGGGCGCACACCGCAGGGGGGTGAGACGGGTGCGCATCCTGCTGCTCACCTTCTACTTCCAGCCGGACCTCTGCGCAGGTTCCTTCCGCGCCACGGCGCTGGTCGAGGCCTTGCGGCGGCGACTCGGGCCGGAGGACCGGATCGACGTGGTGACCACCATGCCCAACCGCTACCACGACTTCCGCGTATCGGCGCCGCCCGTGGAGCGCTTGGGCCCGGTGGAGGTGGTCCGGCTGCCGCTGCCGCCGCACCGCAGCGGCTTCCTCGATCAGGCACGCGCCTTCTCCGCCTACTTCCTCGCCGCCCGCGCGCGCGCGGCAGAGCGCCGCTACGATCTGGTCGTCGCCACCTCCTCCCGCCTCTTCACCGCCTTTCTCGGGGCGCGCATCGCCCGTCGCCAGCGGGCGCCGCTCTTTCTCGACATCCGCGACCTCTTCGTCGATACCATGCGATCGCTCCTCTTCCCCTCCGCCCGCGTGGTGCTCCTGCCCCTCTTTTCCGCGGTGGAGCGTCACACCCTGCGCACGGCCGGGGGGATCAATCTGGTCTCCGAGGGGTTTCTGGACGATGTGCGCCGCCTGGCTCCGTGGGCGAGGATCTCGCTGCATCCCAACGGCATCGACGACCTCTTCCTGCAGCACCACTTCCCGCCGCCGCGGCGCGACCGGGCCGGCCCGCGCACCATCTGCTACGCCGGCAACCTGGGCCAAGGGCAGGGTCTGGAGCGGATCGTTCCCGGGCTGGCGCGTCGACTCGGGAGGGGATACCGCTTTCGCATCATCGGCTCCGGCGGTATGCAGCGGGCGCTGGCCGCGGCGACGGCCGGGCTCGATCAGGTGGAGCTGATCCCGCCGGTGGGCCGTGAGCGGCTGATCGGCTTCTATGAGGAGGCGGAGATCCTCTTCCTCCATCTCAACGATCGTCCCGCCTTCGACAAGGTGCTGCCGTCGAAGATCTTCGAGTATGCCGCCACCGGCAGGCCGATCCTCGCCGGTGTCCGCGGCACCGCCCGCGCCTTCCTCCAGCGGGAGGTGGCCGGCGCCTACTGCTTCGATCCCGGCGACATTGAGGAGGCGGCGCGGCTGGTTTCCACCATTCCGCCGGGTGGGGTCGATCGGAGGCCGTTCGTCGACCGCTACGCCCGAGGGCGCATCATGGATCGGCTGGCGCAGGAGATTCTGGCTCTGGTCGCGTGATCCGCTCCAGCGCCCAGGCGGCGTGCTCGCGCAGCAGCGGCGCTTCGTCGCGCAGCAGGGCGCGCAGCGGGGGGATGAGCCGGCGATCGCCGCTGTTGCCGGCGGCGATGCAGGCGTTGCGCACCAGGCGGATGCGGCCGCCGCGCCGCAGTGGCGTGCCGCGGAAGCGGATGCGGAAGCCCGCCTCGTCCAGCGTCAGCAGCTCAGTCAGCAGCGGGGCGCGATTCTCGTTCTTTGGCGCGAGCAGGTCGGGGTGCGGTGCGGCCACCGCGCGGTTCCAGGGGCAGACGGTCTGGCAATCGTCACAACCGAAGATGCGCCGCCCGAGCAGCGGTCGCAGCGGCGGCGGGATCGGGCCGTCGTACTCGATGGTCAGCCAGGCGATGCAGCGGCGGGCGTCGACCACGAACGGCGCCACGATCGCCCCGGTGGGGCAGGCGTCGATGCAGGCGCGACAGCTGCCGCAGTGGTGGGTGGCGGGAGGATCGCACGGCAGCTCCGCGGTGGTGAAGAGTTCGCCGAGCAGCAACCACGATCCCCCCGTCCGGTTGAGCGAGAGCGAGTGCTTGCCCTGCCAGGCGATCCCGGCTGAGGCGGCGAGCGCATGCTCCAGCACCGGCGCGGTGTCGACGAAGATCCGCTGGTCGTGCCGCCCGAGGAGTCGGTCCAGCGCCCGGGCCAGCCGGCGCAGCCGCCGCTTCATCACCTTGTGGTAGTCGCTGCCCCAGGCATAGGCGGCGACGATTCCGCGCGGTTGGCCGTCCGTGGTCGCGGGCTGCGGGGGGGTGTAGCGCATCGCGACACAGATCACGCTGCGCACGCCATCGAGCAGTGATGCGGGCCGCATCCGCCGCGCCAGCCGCTCCTCTTCGGCCATCCACCACATATCGGCGTGGTGGCCGGCATCCACCCAGGCGCGCAATGCCGCCGCATCGCGCGCGGCGACCCGCGGGCGGGTGATGCCGCAGAAGTCGAACCCCGCCTCCGCGGCCAGCGCCTTGACGCGATCGCGCAGCGCCGCGGGCACCGTCGCCGCGATCAGCTCCCCGGCGGCATCTCCTCGATGCCCAGCCGCGCCGAGGCGGCCGCCGGATCGAGCAGTTCGGAGAAGGTCTTCAACTGCTTGGAGCGCGACGGATGGCGCAGCTTGCGCAACGCCTTGGCCTCGATCTGGCGGATGCGTTCCCGGGTGACGCCGAACTGTTTGCCCACCTCTTCCAGCGTGTGGTCGGTGTTCATGTCGATGCCGAAGCGCATGCGCAGCACCTTGCGCTCCCGTGGGGTCAGCGTCTCGAGCACCTCGAGGACCGCCTTCTTCAACGCATCGGAGACCGTCGCATCGAAGGGGTTCTCCGCACGTTCGTCCTCGACGAAGTTGGCCAGCACCGAGTCCTCCTCGTCTCCGACCGGAGCCTCGAGCGAGACCGGCTCCTTGGCCACCTCGAGGATCTGCTCGATCTTCTCCTCGCTCATCTCCAGATGGACGGCCAGCTCGGAGAGGGTCGGTTCCACGCCGGTCTCCTGGGCGATGCGCCGCGAGACGCGGGTGATCTTGTTGATGGTCTCGATCATATGCACCGGGATTCGGATGGTGCGCGCCTGATCGGCGATCGAGCGGGTGATCGCCTGTCGTATCCACCAGGTGGCGTAGGTGGAGAACTTGTAGCCGCGGCGCCACTCGAACTTCTCCACCGCCTTCATCAGACCGATGTTCCCCTCCTGGATCAGGTCGAGAAATCCCAGCCCCCGGTTGGTGTACTTCTTGGCGATGGAGATGACCAGACGCAGGTTGGCCTCGATCATCTCCCGCTTGGCCTGACGCATCTTGGCCTCGCCCATGGTCAGGCAGCGGGCCACCTTCTTCAGCTCGGCCAGGGGGAGCTCGCACTCCTGCTCGACCCGCCGGAGCCGCCGTTGATGCTCCTTGATGCGGAAGGCGACCTTCTCCAGCTTCGGCACCCACTTGGCGTCGGGGTGGGCGGCGATCACCTGATCGACCCAGCGTTCGTCCGACTCCATCGGGATGAAGCTCTCCAGAAAGAGCTTGCGCGGCATGCCGGCGCCCAGCGCCAGGTCGCGGATCTCGCGCTCGAAGCGCCGCACGCGGGCGGTGGCGTTCTTGAAGCGCTGCACCAGCTGGTTGAGCCGCTTGGGCGAGAAGGGGATGTGCAGCATGTTCTGCAGCATCTGATCGAGCGCGTACTGCCGTTCGGCGGCGAGCTTCTTGTCGCGCGGGCGGCGCCTGGCGCGGGCGTCGAGCTCGACGAACTTCGCGTGCCACGCCTGAGCCTGCTCGAAGTGGTGGATCGCCTGGTCGAGCTGCTCCTCCATGGTGATCACCTTCTCCAGCATCGGCGTGCCGTCGGGGGTGGCGGTGCGGGCCTTGATCGCCTCGTTGAGCTTCTCCTGATCGAGCCCTTCGGGCTCCTCCGGTTCGTCATCGAGCTCGTCGGCCTTGTTCATCCGGTTCTCGTAGGCGTCGATGGCGGCGGCGTTGACCACCTTCTCCTCGATGTCGAGCAGATCGCGGAATACCGGCTTCTCCCCCTTCTCCTCGGCCTCCTTGCGGATGGCGATCACCCGCTCGCCCATCTTGATGATCTCGCGGAAGGTGGCCGGACAGAGGCAGATCGCCTCGTGCACCTTGAGCTTGCCCTCCTCGATGCGGCGGGCGATCTCGATCTCCCCCTCGCGGGTGAGCAGTTCGACCGTGCCCATCTCGCGCAGGTACATGCGTACCGGGTCGTCGATGCGGATGACCGTGCCCAGCTGGGTGGTATCGGCGCGCAGGGCGGAGTCCTCCTTGCGCAGCCGATCCTTGCGCACGGCATGGATGCCGTCCGGCGCCCGTTCCGGATCGACCACGTCGATGCCCATGTCGGTGAAGATGTTGATCACCGCCTCGATCCGGCCGGCGGATACCAGCCCTTCGGGCAGGTGCGCGTTGAGCTCGTCGTAGGTGATGAAGCCGTGCTCCTTGCCCTTGGCGATCAGGCTGCCCAGGTGGCGTACCCGCAGCTGTTCGGTGGTGTCGTTCATGGATGATCGAATCGCAAAACGTCCGTCCATGGACTTTTTGCTTAGGCGGCGATCGAAGAACGCGCTCTTCGATCGCCCTACAAATCAATCGCTTGCTTACGCAAGCTCTTGATTTACGCGGCCCTCCTGGCCGCGGATGCCGACTCGTTGCGAAGCCGGGATCTCCGGCAGATCCCTCCCCCTCGGGAGGCGATCGCGAAATGGGGTTGATCGCCGTTCCCCGCCCTGCGATGAGGAACTACCCCTCCGGCCGCCCCAGGGGCGGCGGTGCTCTCTCGGTGGATCGGGAGTGGTCGTAGGCCCTGCGCTGTCGGCTCAGCTCCCGCAGCCGCCGCTGCAGGGCGATGCTCTCATCCAGGGAGATCCCGCCGCCGCGCAGCCGGCGCTGGATCTGCTCCATGCGCAACGTTGCAAGAATCGCCTGATATTCGTGCTCCTCGATGGTGTCGTCGTCCGCTTCCTCCGCCTTCTGCGGGTCGCCCGCGGGGATCGGCTCCCGGTGCATCGACCAGGCGGGGATCTCCCTCGTCTCGGGAAAGGCCGCGGCCAGTTCGCGCACGATGCCCGCAGGGTCGTTGCGATGGTGTTCCCGCGCGGAAAAAGCGCGGGTGTATATCGACTGCAACCGGTCGTTGTCAAGAAAGAGCGTGCCATCCTGTGGCTCCAGCGCGACGAAGCGCTCGGGCCGCTGCAACAACGCCTTGAGAAAGCGGGCGCCGAGGGTTCTGGCGAGGTCGCGCGGGGAGCGGGCAGGCCGCCGCTCGACCGCCGTCGCCCTCGGACCGGGGGCGATGGCGATGCCGACGGCCCGTTCGGCCTCCTGTCGCCAGACCTGCGCCAGGTAGCGCTCACCCATGGTGGAGAGCATCTCGTGCGCCTGCCGGGCCATGCGGGCACGCCCCTCCACCCCGCCGCCGGCCGAACGGCGCAGGCCGTCGATCCAGTACTGCAGCGCACTGCGGGCATTCGTGCCGATCCGCCGCTGCAACCCTTCGGCCCCCTCTCTGCGCAGCAGGGAGTCGGGATCCTCCCCCTCCGGCAGGAAGAGAAAGTGCGGGGCATGGTCGGCGCCGAGCAGCGGCATCATCCGGGTCAGCGCCCGCCACGCCGCGTTGCGGCCGGCCTGATCGCCGTCGAAGCAGAAGAGGGGGGCGGAGCAGAGCTGCAGCACGGCGCGGATCTGCTGATCACCGATGGCCGTCCCCAGCGGCGCCACCCCCTGCGGCAGGCCGTGCGCGGCCAGCGCCAGCACATCCATGTAGCCCTCGACCACGATGAGCCGCCGTGCCTTGCGGATCTCCTCGCGATGTTCGGCCAGGCCGTAGAGGAGGGAGGATTTGTGGAACAGCGCCGTCTCCGCGGTGTTGAGATACTTGGGTTTGCCCTCGCCCAGGCTGCGCCCGCCGAAACCGACGATCCGCCCCCGACGGTCGCGGATGGGGAAGATGATCCGGTCGCGGAACCGGTCGCCTCCGCCGTGGGCCTGATCGCTGATCAACCCCACCTCGGCCAGCAACCGCTGCACCTCCCGCTTCGCGCCGAAGCGCCGGCGCATGAAGCCGTATCCGGGCGGTGCGTAGCCGATGGCGTAGCGCTCGATGATCGCCGGGGACATCCCCCGCTCCCCCTCCAGATAGCGGCGGGCGTGCGGCGCCTCGCGCAGCGCCGCGACGAAGGCGTCGGCCGCCTGCTGGAGCAGCTGTAGCTGGCGCCGGCGCCGCTCCTCCTCTCCGGCGGGGCGCCCTTTCCGCTCCGGCAGGGTCAGCCCCGCCTGGCCTGCCAGCAGCTCCACCGCCTCGGGGAAGCTGTAGCCGTCCAGGTCCATGAGGAAGCGGAAGGCGTTCCCCCCCTTGCCGCAGCCGAAGCAGTAGTAGAGCTGTTTGTCGGGAGAGACGGAAAAGGAAGGGGTTTTCTCGTTATGGAACGGACACAGCCCCATGAATCCGGAGCCGCTGCGCCTGAGCGCCACGCGGCGGGAGACGAGCGCGACCAGATCGGTGCGCTGCAACACCTCCTCGAGGAAGCCCTGGTCGAACTGCGCCAGTGGAGGTCAGTCTCCGCCGGTCAGACGCGCCTTGACCAGCTCCGAGACCCGACGCATGTCGGCGCGTCCGGCCAGCTCCTGTTGCAATCGGCCCATCACCCGGCCCATCGCCCGTATCGAATCGGCGCCAAGCTCGGTGCAGGCGCGATCGACGGCGGCGGCCAGCTCCCGATCGTCCAGTTGCCGCGGCAGCCACTGCGCCAGCACCTCCGCCTCGAACAACTCCTTGTCGGCCAAATCGTCCCGCCCCCCCTTGCGGTACTGTTCGGCGGCATCCTTGCGCTGCTTGATCAGCCGGCCGATCACCCGAACCACTTCATCCTCCTCCAGCGGTCGGCCGGCGGCGATCTCCTGCTCCTTGAGGGCGGCGCGCAGCATACGGATGGCCGACAGCCGCGGTTTGTCGCCCGCCTTCATGGCCTCTTTCATCGCCTCGGTGATGCGCTGCAGCATGATTGTATGCTCCTGATTCGGGATTAGAATCATCTTGCTGGATCAAATAGTTGTCACAAGATGCTGAAGCAAGGGACGAACCGTGGTCCCCCCGGAGGGGAAACAAAAAGGGCCGGGCGCCGCGACGCCCGGCCCCACGGGAGAGGAGGGGTTAGTAGTCCCGGGCGTCGCGTATGCGCATACGGCGCAACCGCTTGCGCAGCCGCTTCTGCGCGGCGGCCGCCTTGCGCTTGGCCCTGATCGACGGCTTCTCGTACGCCTCGCGCCGACGACACTCACTGATCACACCCGCGCGCTCCGTCTGCTTGCGGAACCGCTTGAGGGCGAGTTCGAAATCGTCCTCGTCCTCGACCTTGATGCCTGGCAACTGCATCACCCCCTTGTCTTGCAACATCGGCCGCTTCCCTGCACGGTTGCGCAAACACACGACCGCAGCGGCGGCGAAAAAGGGCGCGCATTGTCGTCCATCACGGGGCAAAGTCAATCACCAGATCGGACAGCGACCGGGGGCTTTTGGCCGACACCCTGACCATCTCCTCCTGGACCATGGTCTCGCGTCTGCTCGGCTTCACGCGCGACATCCTGCTCGCCGTGCTGCTCGGCGCTGGCGTGCTGGCCGACGCCTTCTTCGTCGCCTTCAAGCTGCCCAACTTCTTCCGCCGCATGCTGGCCGAGGGAACCCTCACCGTGGCGCTGATTCCGGTGCTGGCCCGGCAGCGGCAGGCGGGGGAGGGGCAGGCGCACGCCTTTCTCGATGCGCTGGCCAGCCTGTTGCTGCTGCTGCTGTTGCTCCTCTCCGTCGCCGGTGTGGCGCTCATGCCGTGGCTGCTGCTGCTCTTCGCCCCCGGCTTTCACGATGAGCCGAACCGCTGGAGCCAGGCCCTGCTGCTGGCCCGCTGGATGTTTCCCTACCTGGCCCTGATTTCGCTGGCCGCGATGGGCTGGGCGGTGCTCAACGCCTATCGGCGCTTCGCCGTCGCCGCGGCCAGCCCGGCGCTGCTCAACCTGGCGATCATCGCCGCCGCTCTGCTGCTCGCCCCATCGATGGCCAACCCGGCGCTGGCGCTGGCCTTCGGCGTTCTGGCCGGCGGCGCGCTGCAACTGGCCATCCAGATCCCGGCGTTGCGCCGCATCGGCTGGCGGCCGCGCCTCTCTCTTGCCTGGCGTCAGCCGGCGATCGGCGAGACGCTGCGGCTCTTCGTCCCCGCGCTGATGGGGGTGGCGGCGGTGCAGCTCAACATCCTGATCGGCACCATCCTCGCCACGCTGCTGCCGGTCGGCGCGGTCTCCTACCTCTACTATGCCGACCGCATCGTGCAACTGCCGCTGGCCCTCTTCGGCATCGCCATGGGCTCGGCGCTCTTGCCCGCACTCTCCGCCATGGTGGCCGAGGGACGGCGTGGTGCGGCGCAGGCGCAGTTGCAACAGGGGCTGGGGTGGCTGACCTGGATCACACTGCCGGCGACCGTCGGCCTCTTCATGCTGGCCCGGCCGGTGGTGGAGACCCTCTTCGTCCACGGCCGCTTCACCCATGGCGATGCGGTGGCCACCGCCCATACGCTGCAGGCCTATGCCCTCGGCCTGATTCCCTTCTGCTGGGCCAAGGTGCTGGGGGCGGCCTGCTTCGCCGATCGTCAGGCCAAGGCCCCGATGCACTACGCCATGGTCGGGGTGGCGGTCAACCTGCTGCTCGCCCTGCTGCTGATGGGGCCGCTGGCCTGGGTGGGGCTGGCGCTGGCCACCTCATTGGCCGCGCTGGCCAACGCGCTGCTGCTGGCGCGCAAGAGTGCCCTGCTCTACGGCAGGCTGCTGGTCGGTGGCGTGGCGTGGCGGATCGGCAAGGCGGCGGCGGCTTCCCTGATCATGGCCGGCTGGCTCAAACTGATCTGCTGGCGGTTTCCCTTTCCGCTCATGGCCGGCTGGCCGGAGCAGGGGGGGTGGTTGGCGGCGGTGATCGCGAGCGCCTTGGTCGTCTTCGGCGGCAGCGCATGGATCATGGGAGAGCGTATCATCCCCCGGCCTCCCCGCTGAGCGGTGGAGAAGGGCGCGGCAACGGAGGGCCGCGCGCAGCGACCGGAATATCGCGCCGACCTCCATGGAGGGATGTCGTGCCTCTACTCCAGATGCCGAACGAGTGTTTCGTATTCGATATCGAAACCGTTCCCGACGCGGCCGCCGCCCGGCGGCTGCTCGGCCGGCCCGAGCTGGACGACGACGCCGCCCGTCAGGCGTTGCGCGACTACTTCCTGGACAAGACCGACGGGCGCAACGACTTTCCGCGTCAGCCCTTCCACCAGGTGGTGGCGATCAGCTACGCCCAGTTGCGTCGGGAGCCGGGAGAGCAGGGGGAGGAGCTGGTCATCCGGCGGATCGCCAGTGGAGGAAGCGAGGCGAGCGACGAGCGGGCGCTGGTTGCCGGCTTCTTCGGCATGATCACGCAGCGGGCGCCGCAGCTGGTCAGCTTCAACGGCCGCGGTTTCGATCTGCCGGTACTCAAATACCGCGCCATGGTCCACGGCATCAGCTGTCCGCGTTGGTTTCGCGAGGGGGATCGCTACCACGGCTACGAGCAGCGCTACTCCGACCGCTACCACCTCGACCTGCTCGAAGCCTTCTCCGACCACGGCGCATCGGCGCGCTGCGGGCTGCACGAGATCGCCAGCGCCTTCGGCGTGCCGGGCAAGCTGGAGACCAGCGGTGCGGATGTGCTCGAGCTCTTCCGTGCCGGCGCGATCGACCGCATCCGCGCCTACTGCGAGACCGATGTCTGCGCCACGCTGCTGCTGTGGTTGCGTCTGCTCCATTTCCGCGGGCAACTGGGCGACGGGGCGTTGGCCCGCACCGAGGAGGGGCTGGCCAACTACCTGCGCGCCGAGGGGGAGGCGCGGCCGCATCTGCTCCGCTTCCTGCAGGCGTGGCGCCCGGATGAGGCCGCCATGCAGGAGGATGGCGCCGACTGAAAGGGTGCGCGCGGCGCAGGCAACGGTAGCATGCGCGGGCGCAGAGAGAGACCGGAGGCAAGGAGCGGGGCGCCGACATGATCGATTTCATCAACCAGGGTGGGGTGGTGATGTACCTGCTGCTCATCGCCTCGATCCTCGAGGTGGCCATCATCTTGGAGCGAAGCTGGAGCCTGCGTCCCTCGCTGATCATCTCCACCGATGTGCTGGGGCGAATGGAACAGGCGATCCGGCAGGGGGATGTCGAACGCGCCATGCAGATCTGCGGTCGGCACAACACCACCATGACCCGCATCCTGTGGCTGGCGCTGAAGAATCGCGGCATCAAGCGCTCCATGCTCAAGGAGCGGCTGGAGGAGAGCGGCCGGCAGGAGGTCTTCTACCTCGAACGCTACCTCGGCATCCTCGGGGTGATCGCCGCCATCGCGCCGCTGCTCGGTCTGCTCGGCACGGTGTTCGGCATGATCGAGGTGTTTCAGGTCATCTCCGTGCACGGCGTCGGCAAGGCCGACGTGCTGGCCGGCGGCATCTCCAAGGCGCTCAACACCACCGCCGCCGGGTTGGTGGTGGCCATCCCGGCGCTGATCGCCCACCGCACCTTCGAGACGCGGGTCAACGGCTTCGTGGTGGAGATCGAGCGGCATGCGCTCCGCTTCGTCGATCTGCTCAAGGGGGATGAGCCAGCATGAATGACGGCTTCGCAAGAAGCCGGCATTCGCGACCAGGACGGTCGCGCAAATCCGGAGGTTGCGGATGCAGCCGACGGATTTGTAAGGGGATCGAAGACCGCGCTCTTCGATCCCCGTCGAGCAAAAAGTCCACGGACGGACTTTTTGCGATTCGATCATGAATGACGGCTTCGCAAGAAGCCGGCATTCGCGACCAGGACGGTCGCGCAAATCCGGAGGTTGCGGATACAGCCGACGGATTTGTAAGGGGATCGAAGACCGCGCTCTTCGATCCCCGTCGAGTACATCCACGGATGGAGCTGTCGGGATGGGATCATGAATCTGCGCCCCCATCGATTCCGCCGCGATCCGCAGGTCGACCTCACCCCGTTGATCGACGTCGTCTTCCTCATGCTGATCTTCTTCATGGTCTCGACCAGTTTCGATGCGACCACCGCGCTCAAGCTCGACCTGCCGACCAGCCACGCCCGGGCGGATGCCGACGGCAAGCACCATCCGCTGGTGGTGGCGGTCCGGGCCGACGGAACCATCTTCGTCGACGGCAAGACGGTGGCCGACCGCGACCTGCGGGCCCGGCTGCTGGCGGCCAGCGGCGGCGACCCCGAGCGGAAGGTGTTGCTGCGCGCCGACAGCGACGCCCGCCACAAGCGGGTGGTGCTGGTGCTCGATACGCTGCAGCAGTTGGGGCTCAACCGCATCGGCATCGCCACCATGCCGGCGGAGGAGGGGGAGTAGGGGCGTGCGGCTGGTGCAGAAGTACGGCGGCACCTCGGTCGGATCGCTGGAGCGGATCCGCCACATCGCCGGGTTGGTGATCGGGGCGTGGGAGCAGGGGCGCCATCAGGTGGCGGTGGTGGTCTCGGCGATGGGCGACGAGACCGACCGCCTGCTCGGGATGGCGCACGCGCTCGATCCGCGCCCACCGGCGCGGGAGATCGACGCCCTCGTCTCCACCGGCGAGCAGGTCAGCGCCGCGCTGCTGGCCATCGAGCTACACCGGCGCGGCGTGCCGGCGAGCTCCTTCACCGGCAGTCAGGCGGGCTTCCGCACCGACGGAGCCCATTCACGCGCCCGCATCCGCCGCATCGAGAGCGCGGTGCTCGATGCCGCCCTCTCCCGGGGGGAGGTGCCGGTGGTCACCGGATTTCAGGGGGTCGATCGCGACGGCAACATCACCACCTTGGGACGGGGGGGGTCGGACACCTCGGCGGTGGCACTGGCCGTGGCGCTCGAGGCCGATCGCTGCGACATCTACACCGATGTCGAGGGCATCTTCACCACCGACCCCCGGGTGGTGCCGGACGCACGCAAGCTGGAGCGGATCAGTTACGAAGAGATGCTGGAGTTGGCCTCGCTCGGAGCCAACGTGCTGCAGACCCGAAGCGTCGAGCTGGCCATGCGCTACCGCATGCCGGTCTGTCTGCGCTCCAGCTTCACCACCAGCGGCGGGACGCTGGTCACCGAGGAGGACGACACCATGGAACGGGCCGTGGTCACCGGTGTCGCGTTCAATCGCGACGAGGCGAAGATCACCATTCGGGGGATCCCCGACCATCCGGGCATTGCCGCCAATGTGCTGCGTCCGATCTCCGAGGCCGGGATCAATGTCGATGTCATCGTCCAGAACGTGAGCGAACAGGGCTACACCGACATGACCTTCACCGTGCCGCGGGAGGACTACGAGCGCACGCTGGAGTTGATGGAGCCGCTGCGGGCGCAGTTGCAGGCGCGGGAGGTGCTCGGTGATCCGAAGATCGGCAAGGTCTCGATCGTCGGTGTCGGCATGCGCTCCCATGCCGGGGTGGCACGCACCATGTTCGACGCCCTCGCCGGTGCCGGGATCAACATCCAGATGATCACCACCAGCGAGATCAAGATCACCGTGGTGGTCGACGAAGATGCGGTCGACCGGGCGGTGCGCACACTGCACGATGCATTTCATTTGGATTCTGAAGAGGTACGTGTAACATGTTGATATTGACCAGAAGGGTTGGAGAGGCGATCACCGTCGGTGATCAGGTGCAGATCAAGGTGCTCTCGATCAAGGGGGGGCAGGTCCGGCTTGGGGTGGATGCGCCGCAGACCGTGCACATTGACCGCGAGGAGGTCTATCAGCAGCGGCTGATCGAGGTCGCCACCGGCGGCGGAGGCGCCGCCGGCGCGGACTTCAATCCCGACGAAGAGGAGTAGGGGGCATCCGGCAGCGGCGGTGCGGAGTTCCGCTGCGCCGCCGCCTCACTCTCAAGCGGTCGGGGATGGGGCGGGGTCGAACGGGTCGGAGAAGATCTCCAACATGTGGGCGCCGCCGAGGTAGACCTTCTGCCGAAGGCTGTTGACGATCGGCGGATCGCCGCAGAGGAAGACGCGGGTGCCGCTGAAGTCTCCGGTGGCGGCGACGATGGCGTCGACTGCACCAACCTCGCCCCCCTCCGGCGCCGGGCCGTGCAGCACGCACGGGATGTAGTGGAGGTTGTCGTGGGCGGCGGCCAGCCGACGCATCTCCTCGACGTAGTAGAGCCCGGAGGCGGCAAGGCTGGCATGATAGACACGGATCGGGCCGCGATGGCCGCGGGCGAGCGCATCGCGCACGATCCCGTAGAGCGGCGCCAGGCCGGTGCTCACCCCGACCATCACCATCGGCTGGTCGGGCTTTCCCTCCAGATAGAAGCAGTTGCCGATCGGCCCCTGAAAGGTGAGCGGTGATCCGACGGCCAGCCGATGGACCAGCCACTCGCTCATCGCGCCGCCGGGGATCGCCTTGACATGGAGCTCGAGCGCCTCGTCGTCGATGCTGGCCAGCGAATAGCTGCGCACCACCCGTCCCTCGTCGCGCAGTACGTTGATGAACTGTCCGGGGTGGTAGTCGAACCCCTCCGGCCGGGTGATACGGATGCGGGCGACATCCCCGTTGAGCATCGTCTTGCCGCAGACCATGCCGCGATACGTCTTCAGCGTGTCGGCCCGTTCGACGGTCAGATCCTCGGTCGGATGGCAGACGCAGGCGAGGAAGAAGCCCTGTACCCGCTGGGTCGGCTGCAGCCCTTGCTGCGCCCGTTCGGGCACACGGCCGGCGGTCGCCCGCATCATGCAGGTCTGGCAGACCCCGCTCTGACAGGAGGAGGGTAGCGTCAGCCCGTGGCGGGTGAGGCAGGCGAGCACGCTCTCGTCCTCCCGACAATCGTACTGCTGTTGTTCAAACGTGATGGTGGTCAATGAAGTGCGCTCCTCGACAGGTTCCGGCCGTTTCCGACCGGGGGGGAAGCTTAGCGTGGGCCGACCCGTAGCAAAAAGGGCGGGGAAGGAGTGCTCCTCCCTCCCCGCCCTCGGGTGGCGCGGGCGGCCGGCCGCGGGCTCAGCGGTCCAGCACGTCGTTCCGGGTCGATTCGGCGATGGCCGCCGCCTCCTGGATCAGTGGATCGGGCACACCGAGCTCGGCCAGCGTCGAACGGAGGTGGACGAGGATGTGGTCGAAGTGGGCGTCGTTGAGCCCGCGCTTGACCAGGTGGCGGTGCCCCTCACGCATGTCCTTGCCGGTGTAGCGGTTGGGACCGCCGAAGGCGAGGGTGAGGAAGGCCTTCTGCTTGGCCGCCTGTTTGGCCATGTCCACTCCCTCGAAGAAGGGGGTGACGAAGGGGTCGGCCAGCACCTTGCGGTAGAAGATGTCCACCGCCGCGTTGACTGCGGCCTCACCGCCCAGACGATCGTAGAGCGATTGCGGGGCGGGCTCCGCCTCCTCCGGACTGGTGCGTTGGGCGTCGGCGATGGTGGCGAGCAGCACCGGCAGCACCAGGCCGACCACGGCGAAGATGAGAAACGCCGGAATGAAGGTGTCGAAATGCATGTCGCTCGCTCCCCCGTCCGTCAGCGATCGAGCACGTCGTCGCGCGTCGATTCCGCCAGGTCGATCACCTGCTTGATCAGGCCATCATCGACGCCGAGCTCGGCCAGCGTCGAGCGCAGATGGGCCAGGATGTGGTCGAAGTGGGAGTCGTTCAGCCCCATCTTGATCAGATGGCGGTGCCCCTCGCGCATATCCTTGCCCGTGTAGTTGTTGGGGCCGCCGAAGACCATGGTGAGGAAGGCCTTCTGCTTGGCCGCCTGTTTGGCCATGTCCACCCCCTCGAAGAAGCGGTTGACGTAGGCGTCCGCCAGCACCCGCTTGTAGAAGAGATCCACCGCCGCGTTGACCGCGGCCTCGCCACCGAGCTGTTCGTACAGTGTACTCATGATCGTTGTATCCTCCCGAATGCGTTTGATGGTGCCGGCATCGCGGGATGCCGGCGTCGCGGCCGGAGACGGCCACAGGCGCAGTGAAGCCCGGCCCCTCTTCCGGGGGGGGTGGATAAGCTGCACCGGCGGGGCATGATAGGATCGCCCCACCCGCTGTCAACCGATCCTCTCCGTCGCGGCAGGGGGGGGAGGGTGCGTTCTTGACCCTCATCCCGGCGGGGGGCAGGATTGGCGCATGCAGATATCACAATTTGCCGACTATGCAATCCGGATCCTCATCTACCTGGCGCTCGAGCCCGACCGGCGGGTGCGGCTGCGCGACATCGCCGACGCCTACGGTGTCTCCTACAACCATCTGGTCAAGATCGTCGGGGCGATGAGCCGTCACCAGATCGTCGATGCCCGGCGGGGGCGCAACGGCGGCGTGCTGCTGTGCAAGGAGCCTGCGGAGATCAACGTCGGCTACATCGTGCGGGCCTTCGAGCCCTCGCTTGATCTGCTGGAGTGTTTCGATCCCGCCACCAACACCTGCCCGATCGCCCCCGTCTGCCGGGGGACCGGTCTTTTCCGCCAGGCACGCGAGGCCTTTCTTTCCGTGCTCGATCGCTACACCATCGCCGACGTGGTGGCGGAGCAGGGTGATGCGATGCGCAGGCTGCTCAAGATCGAGTCGCCCATGCCCGCACCGGAGAAGGAGGGCGGCGTACCTTCCACCCCGGAAGGGTGACGGGCGCCCGGGCGGCGGATCGGATGATGGGTGGGGGGAACGCCATCGCCTGACCGGCGGCTCCATGGCAGCATGCGCGCCATGATCCAGAGTCTCTCCGCCCGGTTCCGCCCGCGCCATCTGGCCATGGTCGGCATCTGCCTGCTCGCCGCCGCCTTCCTCTACCTCTTACGCTACGACAACTACGGCATCGAGGAGGGGGCGGCGCGGGCGCTGCTGATCAACTGGTCGATCGTCCACCGGATCGCCAACCCGATCGCCTTCTTCGGCGTACCCGACCTGCGCGCCATCCTCTTCATCCCGCTCGACCTCCACTGGGCGGGCAGCCTGCCGGCGGCCAAGGTCTTCACCATGCTCTTCCTTTTCGCTGCGGTGCTGATGATGCACCGTTGGAGTGCCGTGCGCGACGATGAGGAGGTGGCCATGCTGGCCAGCGGCCTGCTGCTCATCTCCCCGATCTGCCTGATGCAGATCGACGCCATCGGCAGCGGCGTCTATCTGCTCTTCGGCTTCATCTCCATCTTCTTCCTTCACGGCCGGCTGCGCTCCTCGGCGGATGGGGTCCCCAGCGACTTCTTTCTCTTGATGCTGCTGGTCGCCTTCGTCGTGTCGCTCCACCCCATCGGCATGGCCGCACCGATCGCCCTGCTGATCGCCTGGCGGCGGATCGGGCGCCACCGTCGCCGGCGGCTGATCATGGCGGCGATCACCGCCACGGCGACGGGCGTGGCGCTGCTGCGCTGGGGTTGGAGCGGCATGGAGGATCCAGGCGCCATCCCGTCGGTGTTGGGCGACATCTGGCTGGGGCCTCCGATGATCCACCCCCCCCACTTGTGGCTCGGCTATCTGATCGGCCTGCTGCTGCTGGCCGCGCTGGTGGCCATCCCGATCTGGCGCCGGCTGGATCTGATGGCCGGCATGCTGCTGGTCGCCGGGTTGATCGGCCTCTACCACCCCGACCACGCCTGGGCGCTGGTGGTGGCCGCATTCTTCTACTACCTCGGCATCCCGGTGCTGATCCGGCTGAACAGCCGCATCGGCGGCGGCGGCATGGCCGGCCAGCGCGGTCTGGTGCTGCTGGTGGTGGCGCTGGTCGCCATGCTCTGCAGCCAGAGCGGCAAGGCGATGAGCCGCATCCGCACCGAGGGGCTCAAGTCGCCGACCGATCTGCTCATCTCGGTGGTGGCGCGCGATGCCGCCGATCTCCACCGGCCCTTTCTCGCCGCCAGCCAGTGGCCGGGGCGCACCATGCTCGCCACCCGCCGCGACGTCTTTCCACTTCCGCCGGCGGATGGCGATGTGGAGCGCTTCAAGCGCAACATTGCGCCGCTCACCCACATCCTCTTTGACGAGCGCAATCCGGCGCAACGGCCGCTTGTAGAGAGCCTCGCGACGGTGACCGGGGCATGGGAGACGGTGGCCATCACCGAAGGGGGGGTGGTGCTGCGCCGGCGCAGCGGGGGCACGGAGGTGGCGAAGAAGCGCTGAAGCGGCGTTCCGCTCCGGAAGGAGGGGGTTGGCGCGCCTACGGCTCCGGTCCGTATTCGAGATCGAGCCCGCAGCGCAGCCGCCGAAGATAGTCGAGCGCCTGATCGACGAACTGCGGCCCGATGATCGATCCGTGTTGCGGCAGGATGGCCTCGATGGCCACCCCCTCCAGCCGGCGGACGAATCCGCGGCAGGCGCGATTGCAGGCCATGTAGTGCAGATGAAAACGGTCCATCGCCTGCCGGTGGGCGGTGAAGTCGTGCACCATCAGGTACCAGTCGTTGCTGATCGCCGCCCAGATGTCGCCCGAGAAGAGGAAGCGGGAGACCGGATCGTAGGTGGTGAAGGCGGCCGGCGCGTGGAGGAAGGGGGCGGGGATGAAACGCAGCCGCTCACCGCCGGCCAGCGGCACCCCCTCGTCCGAGGCGATGTCCAGCCAGCGGTAGCCGCGCTTGCCGAAGTAGGGGAGCAGCACCTGGGTGCGGGCCGAGGTGATGATGGTGAGCTCCGGGTTGAGGTCGAGCCAGTCGACCATCGATGCGGCGACGTCGGGGTCCTGGTGGCAGATGACCAGATCGGTCACCTCGGAGGGGTCGACGATCTGGGCGACGCGGGCCATCGCCTGGGCGAAGTGGGCGCGGGATCCGGGGTCGATCAGCAGGGTGCGCGCACCGCTGCGCAGCAGGTAGTTGTTGCAGCGGAAGCGACTCTCCTCGTGCAGCCCGATCCAGTAGACCGCGTGGTCGCCGTGGCGGAAAAGCTCGGTGGGCAGGGCCAGGTCGGGTGCGATCGCCCCCGGATCGCGCAGGCCGTGTTGCGCCGTGGTCACCGATCCAGCAGTTGGCGCAGCACGCGGCAGAGGTATGGGATGCCGAACGGCTTGCGCAGGCAGCGCTGGTGGGCACCGGCCAGCAGCTCGGACGGCACTCGGGTGCGCTCGAAACCGCTGGCGAAGATCACCGGCAGATCCCCGCCCCCCCACCGCCGCTGCATCGCACGGTAGCAGGCCGGGCCGCCCAGCTTCGGCATCACCACGTCGAGCAGCACCAGCCGGATCTCGTCGCGCTGCTCGGCAAATCGCTGCAGCGCCTCATCGCCGTCGGCGGCGGCCACCACCCGGTAGCCCATGCTCTCCAGCGCTTCGGAGAGGACGGTACGCACCGCCTCCTCGTCGTCGGCCAGCAGAATCGTTTCGCCCTTGCCACGCAGCAGCGTCTGTTCCTGCGCCTTCAGCGCGTCCAGCGCGTGGGGCAGCTCCTCGGCGCCATGCTGTTGTTGCGCATCCGCATCGAGCAGCGGCAGGTAGATTTCCACCCGCAGGCCGGCCCCGGGGGTGTTGTCAATCTCCAGGATGCCGTGGTGTTGATCGACGCTCCCCTCGACCATCGACAGCCCCAACCCGCTGCCGGCGCCCACCTCTTTGGTGGTGAAGAAGGGCTCGGTGACGTGGGGCAGCACCTCCTCCGGGACGCCCGGGCCGTCATCCTCCACCACCAGCCGGGCGTAGCGGTTGCCCTCCGCCTCGGGGTGGCGCGCGAGGAAGGCGTCGTCCGGGGTGCAAGGGTGGAGGCTGCAGCGGATCTCGCCCTCCAGATCCCGCTCCTCCAGGGCGTCGCGGGCGTTCTCCAGCAGGTTGACCAGCACCTCGTGCAGTTGCCCTTCATCGCCGTGGACGGTGAGCGGCTCGTCGACGGCATCGACCTGCAGGTGGATCCGCTCCGGCAGCATGCGGCGCATCGCCCCGCAGACGTCGTGCAGGAGGGGGTTGAGCACCACCGGCTCCATCTGCACCATCCCGGTGCGGCCGAAGGCCATCATCTTGCGGATCATGCCGGCGGCGCGGTCGCACAGCGACTCGATCACCTCCAGCCTTCGTGCCAGCTGTCCGGGATCGTTCAGGCGGTGGCGGGCGAGGAACAGATTGCCGTTGATGCCGGCGAGCATGTTGTTGAACTCATGGGCGATGCCCCCGGTCAGCGTGCCGATCGCCTCCATCTTCTGGTTGCGCCGCAGCCGCGCCTCGAGCAGCCGCGCTTCGGTCAGGTCACGCTGGATGCCGACGAAGTGGGTGATGGCCCCCTCTTCGTCGGTCACCGGGGTGATCTCCAGATGGCAGGGGTAGAAGCTGCCGTCCTTGCGCCGGTCGATCATCTCGCTGTGCCACGGCTCGCCGTGCTTGATGGTCCGCCACATGCGGCGATAGAAGGCGGAGCCCTGCTTGCCCGAGCGGAGCAGCGCCGGGCTGCGACCGATCGCCTCGGCGGCATCGTAGCCGGTGATGTGGGTGAAGGCCCGGTTGACGTAGCGGATCGTACCGGCGGCATCGGTGATGATCACCGCGTCGGAGGCCTGATCGAGCGCCCGCCCCATCAGCGCGATGCGGGTCTCGCGCTCCCGCTGCGCCTCCAGCGCCTGTTGCCGCTCGCAGGCGTAGCGCACAGAACGGCGCAACAGCCGCGCATCGATCTCTCCCTTGATGAGAAAATCCTGCGCCCCCATGGCAATGGCCGCATCGCCGACTTGCTCGGCCTGCACCGAGGTGAGCACGATCACCGCAGGATGGTGGGGGCAGTCGCGGTCGCGCTGCAGCGCCAGGAACGACTCGAGTGTCTCCAGCCCGTCGCTCTCCGGCAGGCCGAGATCGAGCAGCACGGCGTCGTACTGCTGCTGCCGCAGGCGATCGCGCGCCTCGGCGAGCGATCGGGCTAGATCAAACCGCACCGCCCAGTCGGGCGTCTCGCGGCAGGTCTCCTCCAGCAGCCGGACATCGAGCGGATTGTCCTCGATCAGCAGGAGCCGCGGTGTCGGTTTCACGGGGCGGGCTCCTGCCGCCGGCGATCCAGCCTGCCGTCGGGCAACACGGCGACGGTGAGCCAGAACTGACTGGTGTCGCGCACGATCGCGACGAACTTGTCGAAGTCGAGCGGCTTGACCACGTAGGCGTTGGCGTTGAGGTCGTAGCTGCGCACGATGTCGTCGTCCGCCTGCGAGGTGGAGAGGATCACCACCGGGATCCGCTTGAGCCGCGCATCCCCCTTGATCTGCGCCAGTACCTCCCGCCCGTCCACCCCCGGCAGGTTGAGGTCGAGCAGGATCAGATCGGGCAGCGGGGCCTCCTGGTACGGCGTGCGGCGGAAGAGGCGGTCGAGCGCCTCCTCGCCGCTGCGCGCGGTCTCCACCTCGACCAGCATCTTGTTCTCGGCCAGAGCCTCCCGCACCAGCCGGGCGTCGGCGGCGTTGTCCTCGATCAGCAGGATGGTGAAGTTCTGCCCCTCGACCCGGCTCATGGTTTGGCTCCTTCATCGCGCTCCGGCGGCGGCCCGACCTTAGCGCGGGGCAGGGTGATGGCAAATGTGGTGCCCGGCTTCCCGTCGGCCCGGTCGACGATCTCCAGCCCTCCCTCGTGGCGGTGCACGATCCGTCGGCAGACGGCCAGCCCGATGCCGGAACCGCCGTAGCGGTCGTGGGCGTGCAGCCGCTTGAAGGGCTCGAAGACCTTGTCGCGATAGGCGGGCGGTATGCCGATGCCGTTGTCGGTGACGGTGATACGACAAGACTCCTCCCGCGCCTCCACCGCGATGGTGATCTCCGGGCGTTGTCCCTCGGGCTGGAACTTGAGCGCGTTGCCGATCAGGTTCTGGAAGAGCCGGATCATCTGCGACTCGTCGGCCATGATCGTGACATCGCATCCGACGACCTCGACGCGCGCGCCGCGCTCGGCGACGGCCAGTTGGAGGTTTTCCAGCGCCGCCCGGATCAGCGGGGCAAGCGGCTGCGGGGCAAGCGGCTTGGCCTGGGTACCGACGCGGGAGTAGTCGAGCAGGTCGTTGATCATCTGCTGCATCCGGCGGGTGCCGTCGACGGCGAAGTCGATGAATTCGCGGGCACTCTCGTCGAGTCGGTCGTGGTAGCGCCGCTTGAGCAGCTGCACGAAGCTGGAGACCATGCGCAGCGGCTCCTGCAGGTCGTGCGAGGCGACATAGGCGAAGCGTTGCAGCTCTTCGTTGCGCGCGGCCAGCCGCTGCCCTTCGCGCTGCAGATCCTCGAGCAACCGGAGGTTCTGCTCCTCGCTGGCCACCCGTTGGCCGATGTCGATCATCGTCACCAGCCACCCCTCGAAATGGCGCGTCCCCGGCGTCCACACCGCCCGCACCCAGCACTCCACCACCTTCGACTCGCCGCGGGAGGTGGTCAGCCACAGACGCGGGATGTGGTCGATGCCCTCCATCTGTGGATCGAGCCGGCAGAGCGGGCACTCCTCGGGATCGAGCGCATCGCCGCGGTCGCTGCGCGGGTGGATCAGGCCGTGCAGATCGCTCCGGCGCAGCTCTTCGGGGGTGTAGCCGACCAGGCGGCAGAAGGCGGGGTTGACCACGCGCACCCGCTCGTCGGGATCGAGGAAGAGGATCCCCTCGGAGGCCGACTCGATCAGCAACTCCAGCTCGTGGCGGGAGCGCTCCAGCGCCCGGTTGAGCGCCTGCTGGCGGCGCAGCATCGACTGCGCGATCCGGCCGAAGATCATGATGATGGCCATGGTCACGATCCGCATCCACCACTCCTGTGGATCGTCGCCGGAGAGCAGTGACGGGAGAAACGGCATGCCATCGAGCAGGCCGCCGATGTAGCCGTCGAGCAGCAGGTAGGCGAAGGCGGCGACGATACTCCAGGCGAAGAGCGGGGGAGGGGAGGGATCCATGCCCCCTTGAATAGGTTACCTGCGGGGAAAAGTCAAGAAATCGGGGCGGTGCGACGGGAAGAGGGTGGTGGTGTCGTGGAGCGTGGAGAGGGCGGCTTGAACGGAGAAGGGGGGCGGGCTACCTTACGCCGGCCTCCGCCCTCCAGGGGCGCATACGGTGGACGTAGTTCAATGGTAGAGCCCCGGCTTGTGGTGCCGGTTGTTGTGGGTTCGAGTCCCATCGTCCACCCCACTTCCTTCCGATACCCCCGCATGCGCCCCTCCGGTGCATGTGGGGGTGTTTGTGTTTAGTGGGAGGCGGTGACGGGCGGCAGGATGGTCTGCAGCCGGTTGCGACCGGAGCGCTTGGCCTGATAGACGGCGCGGTCGGCCAGCTGCAACAGCCGTTCGCCGTCGAGTTCGCCGGCCGGTTGTGCCGCGATGCCGATCGATGCGGTACAGCGCAACCGCGGAAAGCCCCGGACCCGGCCGGCGCGGATTCGCTCCAGCATGCGTACTCCGATTTCTTCGACCACCGAGGAGGCGTGCGCCATCTCCTCGATCGGCATCAGCGCCACGAACTCGTCGCCCCCGTAGCGGGCCACCAGATCGTAATCCCGCACGCTCTGTGTCGCGGCATCGGCGATGTGGGCGATGGCGGCATCCCCACCCTGATGGCCGAAGCGGTCGTTGATCCGCTTCAGTTCGTCGAGGTCGATGAAGGCGCAGGCCAGGCCGGCCTTTGGGTGGCGACGGGTGCGGCTGATCTCCACCCGCATCCGCTCGAGGAAGTGGCGCCGGTTGTAGACCCCGGTCAGAACGTCGCGGAAGGCCATCTGCTCCAGCTCCCTGCGCCAGAGGATGTTGGCCACCGCCAGGGTGAGGTGTTCGCTCAGCAGATCGAGCATCGCCTTCTGCTCGGAGGAGGGGTGCCCGGGCAGCTCGAAGAGCAGCAGCGCGACCCGCTGCTCCTGATGCCAGACGGAGAGCAATGTGTTCAGCTCCGCCCCGGGGACGGAGATCGGCTGCTCCAGCCGAGATGTGCCCAGGCGCGGCAGGTCGCGCCGGTCGACCAGTTCGGCCAGCCGGGCATGGAGCCCGTTGGTGAAGATCGGGGCGGGGATCCCCACCGCGCCGACGATCTCCAGATCGTTGCGGTCGTGGCAGAGCAGGGCGATGCCCCGAATCGAGGTGTGGTGGTGGAGGGCGTCGAGGGAGCGGGCGGTCACATGCACCAGTGGATCGTCCTCCCGCCCGGTGTCCGGGTTTCTGGTGGTTTCGAGCAGGGCGTCGAGCAGGTCTAGCCGCACGCTCTGCAGCCGGATCTCATGGCTTTCCCGAAGCTGTTCGAGCACCAGGTCGAAGATCATCTTGGCCGATTTGCCCGAGATGATCTCCACCCCGCTCAGCGCCGGGTGGCGGCGCAGGCGGTCGGCCAGCTGCGGATCGCCGGTGACGTCGAGCACGATATCGCCGGAGAACTCCGCCAGCGCCGCCTCGACGTCGCTGCTGGCGGCGATCCCCAACGATGCGGCATCGGCGAAGGCGGGCGCCGCCGGATCGATGTCGGCGATCCGGTCGATGACCACGCCGTCGTAGGGATGGAGCACGCGCAGCAGCGCCCGGCCGCCGCGGCCCGCACCCAGGATCAGCAGATGGACCCGCCGGGCGTTGGCCGAGACGCTGGCTGTCATGTCAACGCCCATCGCACCGCAACCCGTCCGCCCGTCGATGTTTCTCCTGACGGGATCGGCCTCGTTCGAAGCCCTCGACGATGATCCTTCGTTCATGACCGTGGCGCTCCATTGCGGTGATGCCGGCTCCGATTCCGCCGGTATCCCAGCCCAGGGTGGATTCCGGGTTGCGCACAATGGATTCATCACCAAGGAAAAACAATCGATTGGGCGCACCATCCTGGATGGGCCTGAGCCAACCATCCCGGCGGTGGTGCGTGGTGTCAAGTACCGCGGGCCGCGGGCCCGCTCATGGGGTGTGCGAGTGCTCCGCTCGGTGGCGCTGCTGCAATCGATTGCGCCGCGCCCGGGCGCGGCGACGGAATCGTTACGTCGCATAATATATATTATGTAAACTCACGACGGACGGAGCGAAGGCGCCGCGTCGTCAGGCGGCGCGCCAGCCGGTGGCCAGCAGATAGAGCTCGCGCGACGCCCGGCGGCTGGCTGGCGGCTTGACCACCCGCACCCGGTCGAAGCCGTCGCGCAGCGAAGTCCGCACCCGATCGAAGCCGTCGCCCATGAAGCTCTTCATCAGCATGATACCGCCGGCGGCGAGCCGACCGGAACAGAAGGCGATGGTCGCCTCGTTGAGCCGCTCCACGGCGGCCTGGTCGACGATGCGGTTGCCGCTCATCTCCGGGGCCATGTCGGAGAGCAGCAGATCGATCGGACGGCCGGCGAGCTCCTCATCGATCGCCCGACGACCGGCCGGTGTGAGGAAGTCGTGCTGCAGGATGGTGGCCCCCTCCACCGGCTCCACCGGCAGGAGATCGATGCCGACCACCATCCCGTGCGGCGCCAGGCGAACCAGCTCCTGACACCACGATCCCGGCGCGCAGCCGAGATCGACAACTACAGCATTACGTGAGATCGAAAGTTTATATTCTTGAAAGATCTGCGTGAGTTTGAATGCAGCGCGTGAGCGTTTCCCCTCCGTGCGCGCCCGACGGACCCAGCCGTCGTCGAGGTGGCGGCGGAGCCATCGGCGGTTGCGGCGGGCCAATGGAGGGCGACCGGACGGAACCCCGGGCGGCCTTGGGGATCAGGCGAAGAAGTCGGGACGCAGGGTGATCACCTGTTCCCGATCGGGCCCGGTGGAGAGGAGCACCACCGGCACCCCGCACAGCTCCTCGATCGCCGCGATGAAGTCGCGTGCGCGCTCGGGCAGCGCAGCGGCGTCGGTCAGCCCGTAGGTGGAGCAGCGCCATCCCGGCAGGGTGCGGTAGTGCGGTCTGCAGCGGCCGTACTCCTCGGCCAGCGGGGGGATCCGGTCGATGGAGGTGCCGTCCAGCAGGTAGCCGTCGCAGATGCGCACCTCCTCGAAGCCGTCGAGGACGTCGAGCTTGGTCAGCGCCAGCCCGGTCATCCCGTTGACGCAGACCGCGTGGCGGACCGCCACCGCATCGAACCAACCGGTCCGCCGCAGCCGTCCCGTGGTCGCTCCGAACTCCCGCCCCACATCGGCCATCCGCGCCCCGGCCGGATCCCGCAGCTGCTCCCCGTCGTAGAGCTCGGTGGGAAAGGGCCCCTCCCCCACCCTGGTGGCGTAGGCCTTGGCGATTCCCAGTACCTGGCCAATCGCCGCCGGCCCCACCCCCGTCCCCGACAGGGCCCCTCCCGCCACCGTGCTGGAGGAGGTGACGAAGGGGTAGGTTCCGTGGTCGATGTCCAGCATCGCCCCCTGTGCCCCCTCGAAGAGGATCCGCGCCCCCGAGGCCATCCGCTCCCGCAACAGCCGCGGGAGGTCACAGGCCAGGGGGAGTAGCTCCGCCCGCGCCCGGTTGAGCACCGCCTCCACCGCCTCCAGCGCCACCGGATCGGCACCGTAGTAGCGCAGTTGGTGGTTGTGGTAGTCGAGCAGCGCCCGCACCCTCGGCAGCAGCTTCGCTTCCGGCTGCGCCAGGTCGGCCAGCCGGATCCCCCGCCGGCCGGCCTTGTCCTCATAGGCCGGTCCGATGCCGCAGCCGGTGGTTCCAAGCGGCCTGCCTCCCCTCCTTCCCGCCTCCCGCGCCTCGTCCAGCATCCGGTGCGAGGGGAGGATCAACTGGCAGCGTTCCGCGATCCTGAGCCGCCCCTCCGGTTCGATGCCACCGGAGCGGAGCTGCGCGATCTCTTCGGAGAGCTTCTCCGGGTCGAGCACGGTGCCGCTGCCGATCAGGCAGAGGGTGCCGGGGTGGAGGATGCCCGACGGGATGTGGTGCAGCACGGTGCGCGCACCGCCGATGATCAGCGTGTGGCCGGCGTTCGGCCCGCCCTGGAAGCGGACCACCACCTCCATCCGTGCGGCCAGCAGGTCGACCACCTTTCCCTTGCCTTCGTCGCCCCACTGCGCGCCGAGTGCGATGATGTTGCCCATTGGATTCCTTCGTTGTGACACGCGGTGGAGCCGGCCGTCCGCCGTGGACGGGTTCGTCGCCCTAGCGCGGAAGATGCTCCACCCACGCCCTGATCTCCGCCATCCGCCGGCGGATCGCCTCGATTCCCTGCGCCCGCCGCCTGAGCGTACCGCGCAGCCAGAGGGCGACGAAGGCGAAGAGCGGCGCGAAGACTAGCCAGTTGAAGGGGGATAAGAAGGGATGGAGCCACCCCTCCGTCTTCTCCACCCGGCCGAGGCTGCCGAAGATCGCCCCGAGCCCGACGCTCGAGAGCAGCAGGAAGATCTGGATCGAGAGGAGCCTGCCCATCACCTGCCGGTCCCAGAACTCGCGCGCGGTGGTCACCGTCACCGCCTTCTTGTCGTCGTGGTCGAAGAGCATCATGTAGGGGCCGGTTCGCAATCCGCCGCGGATGGCGTAGACGAGGGTGATCTTCTGCTCGCGATGGAGGCGGCGGGCCAGGACGGGCAGCTCGACCTCCACCCGATCGCCGAGGTCGGTGTCGAGATGGAAGCGGTCACCGCGGATCCGCACCCGCCGCCGGGGGGGCGGGCCGCCGCCGAAGCGGCCGATCACCCCATCTTTGCCGTCGGCGGGACGATCGACGCCGACCGGCAGCACGGTGCCGGTGTAACGGAAGAAACGGATCAGTTCTCCGCCCGCCTGTAGCCGGCGGAAGCGGGCGCGGAAGGCCGCCTCGGGATGCCCCTTGGTGGCGGCGCGCTTGTACCAGTAGAGCGCCTCCTTCCAGCTCTTCTCCACCCCGCGGCCGTACTCGTAGTCGACACCGACGGTGAACATCGCCTGCACGCTGCCGTTCTCCGCCGCCTTGCGGTAGAGCATGTGCGCCTTCGCGGGATCCTGCCGCACGCCGCGCCCCAGCTCGTAGTCCATCGCCTCGATGATCAGCTCGTCGACCTCGCCCGGCTCCTTGCGCCCGGCGGTGGTGAAGAGCTCCTTCGCCTTGGCGATGTCCTTGGCCACCCCCCTCCCCTGGCTGTAGAGCCACCCAAGGTTGTAGAGGGCATCGACGTGCTGCTGCTCCGCCGCCTTCTCGTACCAGCGGGAGGCGGCGCGCTCATCCTTCTCCACCCCCTTGCCGAACTGGTAGCAGAGCGCCAGGTTGTACTGGCCGTCGGCGTTGCCCGCTTCCGCCGCCTGCCGGTACCAGGCGACGGCGGCGTCGATCGACTCCTCCACCCCCCTGCCCCGCTCCAGCATCTGGCCGAACCAGACCATCGCCTCGGGCAGGCCGGCCTCGGCCGCCCGTCGGTAGGCCCAGGCCGCCTTGCGGTGGTCCTGCTCCACACCGGTGCCCGATTCGTACATCCAGCCCAGATTGGCCAGCGCCCAGGCATGGCCCCGCTCGGCCGCCTCGCGGCACCAGCGGAAGCTGGCCGCATCGTCCTGCATCGCGCCGCCGCGGCCGAAGTGGTAGCGCAGGCAGAGCTCGAACTGCGCCTCGACATCCCCCTTCTCGGCCCGCGAGCGGACCCGGGCGAGGCTGGAATCGGCATAGGCGCCCCGTTCGTCGAGAAACTCCGGCCGGGTGCCCTCATCGGGCAGATCCCCGTCCGGATCGATGTCGAGCCACGCCTCCTCCCCCTTTCCGGAGGGGCGCGCCCCCTCCTCTTCGGGCGGCCGCCGACCCTGCTCCCCCGTGGGAGGGGATCCGCTCAGAGCACGATCTCCCGCGGCCGGTCGTGGCTGAGGAACTCGATGTTGGACATGGTCAACCCGTAGGCGCCGGCAAGACCGAAGACGGCGATGTCCCCCACGTCGGCCGCCTCGACATAGAGGTCGTCGGCCAGCTTGTCGGCGCCGGTGCAGAGCGGCCCGCCGAAATAGACCGACTCGCGCCGAACCGACTCCTGCCCAGGGAAGAGCGGCGGGCGCTCCATGCGGACGATGGCCACCGGATGGTTGATCCCCAATGCCGCGGGCCGGCGGAAATGGTTGATCCCTCCGGCGCAGATCACCTGCTTCTTGCCGCGGCTCTGCTTGATGTCGAGGATCTCGGTGCAGAACCAGCCGCTCTCCGCCGCCAGGTAACGGCCGAGCTCCAGCACGAAACGGCACCCCGTAAGTCCGAATCGAGCGATCAGCTCCGCCAGCCCGCGCCCGTAGGCCTCCACATCGAAACTGCGCCCCTGGTCGAGGTAGTCGACGCCGAAGCCGCCGCCGAAGTCGATGAGATCGAGTGTCAGCCGGGGGAAGCGGCGGCGCAGTTCCGCGACCATGGAGAAGACCAGCCGGCAGTTCTCCAGCAGATCCTCCACCCGGAGCACACCGCTGGCCGCATAGACGTGGAGTCCGCGCAGCCGCAGCCGGTCGAGCCCCAGCAGTTGCGGAATCACCCGGGGCAGCAGCTCCTCGTCGACGCCGAACTTGCGCGAACCGCCGGAGAAGGTGGTCTGGGCGTCGTGGATGTCGAAGTTGGCGTTGACCCGCAGCAGGATCTCCTGGCTGCGGTCGGCGTGGACGCAGGCCTGCTGCAGCCGGTGCGCCTCGACCAGCGATTCGACGTGGACGGTGCGCACCCCGGCCTCCACACACCAGGCGAGCTCCTCCGGCCGCTTGCCCGGCCCGGTGTAGATCAGCGCATCGGGGCGGAACCCCGCCGCGCAGGCCCGGCGTGCCTCGCCGAGGCTGGCGATCTCGATCCCGGCGGCGCCGGCCTCGCGGGCGGTGCGCAGGAAGGCGGGATGCGGGTTGGCCTTCATGGCGTAGAAGAGCTCGACCGACGGCGGGACCGCGGCGACCACCCGGGCGAAGCGCTCGGCCATGATCCGCGGCTGGTAGATGTAGCAGTTCACCGTTCCGTCCCGCGCAATGTTGCGCAGGATATCCGTAAGTTCCGGCGGTAGGTTCATGTGGATTCTAGCAGGCGGGCCAGGCGCCTGCCCAGCTCCTCGGCCCGATCGACGCCGTCGACCAGCGCCACCCGGACGAAGCCCGCCCCCGGGTTGACCCCCTCTGCATCGGCCGTACCGAGATAGGAGCCGGGCAGCAACCGGACGGCGGCCTCACGCCAGGCGGCGCGGGCGAAGGCCTCGTCATCACTCACCGGCAGCCAGGCGAAGAAGCCGCCGGGGGCGGGCTCGCCCACTCCCAGCGTCCGGTGGAAGGCATCCAGGCTGGCACGGTAGCACTCCCGGGCCTGCGCCACATGCTCCTCGTCGCGCCAGGCGACGGCGGCGACATGCTGCAGCGGCAGCGGGGTGGCCGGCCCGGTGTAACTGCGCAGGCTGGCGAAGCGGTCGATCCAGGCCTCGTCGCCGGCGATGAAGCCGCTGCGCAACCCGGGCAGGCCGGAGCGCTTGGAGAGGGAGTTGCACACCAGGCAGTTGTGGAAGTCGTCGCAACCGGCCGCCACGGCCGCCTGCAACAGCCCGGCCGGCGGATGACCGTAGTAGATCTCCGAGTAGCACTCGTCGGCGACCAGCAGGAAGTCGTGGCATCTCGCCTGTTCGATCAACCAACGGTAGTCGTCGAGCCCCATCACCCGGCCGGTCGGGTTGGAGGGAGAGCAGCAGTAGAGCAGCGCGGTGCGGGCCCATACCTGCTCGGGCACGCTGCGCCAGTCGGGGAGGAAACCGGTGGCGGCGGTGGCGGCCACCGGATAGGGGATGGCCCCGGCGGTCACCGCGGCGCCGAGGTAGATCTGGTACATCGGGTCGGGCAGCAGCACATAGGGGGGGGGATCGGCGTCGGGATCGACCGCCGCGTGGGCGACGGCGAAGAGCGCCTCGCGGGTGCCGTTGGCGCTCAACACCTGCCGGTCGGGGTCGAGCCGTACGCCGGGATAGCGGCGCGCCACCCAGTCGGCCACCGCCCGGCGCAGCTCCCCCGTGCCGCGGGTGGGGGGGTAGCGGCAGAAGCCGTCGAGGGATTCGCACAGCGCATCCCGAAGGAATCCGGCCGGGGGCAGCCGCGGTTCGCCGGCGCCGGCATCGATCGGCGCAAGCTGCTCCGCCGGCCGCAGATCGGCCAGGAGCGCCTGCAGGCGGACGAAGGGATAGGCGGCCAACCGCGCTAGCCTGGGTTGGGGTTTCAATCTTGATGGAATCGCAAAAAGTGCGTCCGTGGACTTTTTGCTCGACGGGGATCGAAGAGCGCGGTCTTCGATCCCCTTACAAATCCGTTGGTTGCGTCTGCAACCTCCGGATTTGCGCGGCC
>RFFX01000080.1 GCA_003696765.1 Zetaproteobacteria bacterium
CCGCGCTCTTCGATCGCCGTGAAGCCAAAAAGTCCATGGACGGACTTTTTGCGGTCTGAACATGGCTGAGTCGGCGGCGCGTGCGCTTCCCGTGCGGGCGCGGCTGCTCCACTGGCTGGTGCCGCGGCTGATCCGGATGGTCATTCTGCTGCTCTCCCGCACCATCCGCTGGCAGGTGGTGGGCGAGCCGTTCGGCACCGGGGAGGGGCCGCCGGCGCTGCTCTGCTTCTGGCACGGACGGATGTTGATGATGCCGTATGCCTTCCGCGGCTGGCGCGGCGAGATGTTGATCTCGGAGCATCGCGACGGCGCCTACATCGCCGACACCATGCATCTGCTCGGCATCCGCACCGTGCGCGGCTCCACCACCCGTGGCGGGGCACGGGCGCTGCTGCGCATGATCCGCATCGCGCGGGCGGGCGGGGATGTCGGCATCACCCCCGACGGCCCCAGAGGCCCACGCGAGGTGGTACAGCCCGGGACGGTGCAGCTGGCCATGAAGGCGGGGATTCCGTTGCGCGCCGCCTGCTACGCCAGCGATCGCCACTGGCGGGTCGACTCCTGGGACCGCTTCTACATCCCCAAGCCCTTCAGCCGCGGGGTGATCGTCTACGGTGCGCCCTGCTTCATCGCCGAGGGGACGCCGTTGGAGGAGGCGATCGCCACCGCCCAGCAGGCGATGGACGAGGTGCAGGCGATCGCCGATGGCTTCTTCCGACCGGGGGGCGGAGAGGGGGGATGAGCGGGTTTCCGCCCCGCCTTCGGTCGGGATGGGGCGGCGGTCTCCCGCTTGCCTCGGGAGCGGCAAGGCCACAGCCTGCGCATTCCGCCCCCGGGCGGTTTCGCATGCAGGCGACCGAAGCGCCGGGCGGGGAGGCGCGCTCTTCGTGCTCGCCGATGAGATCAGTTCACTCACCGAGGAGGCGTGGTATGCGCAGGTGGTCGTGGATGGCCCTGGCGGCGGCGCTGGCGCTTGGCGGTTGTTCGTTCCTGGCCAAGCCGGATGCGGGCAAGGAGAAGCGCGGCATGGTACAGGGCAAGCAGGGAGGCAAGGTGCTGGAGCGTACCGCCAGCCGCATGTTGACCGAGTTCGGGGACGTGCCGGTGCCGGTGGAGCTCAAGCGCGACGACGAGCTCAGCTTCGTCTACGAGGCGCCGGGGGTGACCATGGGGGTGGTGACGCTGAGCGGCTACTACACCGGGGCGAGCATCGCCCGTTTCTTCCGTACCGAGATGCCCAGGCAGCAGTGGCAGTTCCTCAACGCCTTCAGTGAGGGGAACCGCTACATGCTCAACTTCCTCAAGGCCAATCGGTCGTGTGTCATCAACATCCGTGAGGATGCCCTCTCCACACGGGTGACCATCAAGGTCGGTCCGACGCGGGGTGGCGGTTAGCGAGGGCCCTTCCTAGCATCGCGCCATGGCCCGCCACCGCACCCGGATCAAGATCTGCGGCATCACCCGGTTGGAGGACGCGCTGGCCGCTTCCATGCTGGGGGTGGATGCGGTGGGCTTCGTCTTCTACGACCGCTCCCCACGCTACATCGATCCGGAGAAGGCGGCGGCGATCGTGCGCCGGCTGCCTCCCTTCGTCTCCGCCGTCGGTCTCTTCGTCAATCCCGGGCAGGAGTGGATCGCCGAGGTGTTGCGCCACTGTCCGCTGGGGGTGATCCAGCTCCACGGCGACGAGACGCCGGAGTTCTGCGCCCTGCAGCGGCGCCGGGTGGTCAAGGCGATCTCCGTGCGCTCGTCCGCCGATCTGGCCCGCATCTCCCACTATCGCTGCTCCGTGCTGCTCGACGCGCCGGCGCCGGATGGGGTATACGGCGGTACCGGTAGTCGCTTCGACTGGTCGTTGATCGGGGATCTGCGGCACGACTATCCGCTGATGCTCGCCGGCGGTCTGGATGCCGACAATGTGGCGCAGGCGCTCGCCCTGCGCGACTGGTTCGCCATCGATGTCTCCTCCGGCGTCGAGCGGGCGCCGGGGATCAAGGATGCGGAGAAGATGCGCGCGCTGGTCCGCGCCGTGCAGCAGGCGGAACAGCAGTGACGGGCGACCGGGTGCCGCCGATTCGCCACATGCCCGATGCGCAGGGGCGTTTCGGCGATTTCGGCGGGCGGTTCGCCGCCGAGACCCTGATGCAGCCGCTGGCCGAGCTGGAGGAGGCCTTCTTCACCGCCTGGAACGACCCCGCCTTCCATGCGGAGCTGCGCGGGTTGCTGGCGCACTACGTCGGCCGGCCGACCCCGCTCTATCACGCGCGCCGCCTCTCCGAGGAGGTGGGTGGGGCGCAGATCTGGCTCAAGCGCGAGGACCTGACCCACACCGGCGCCCACAAGATCAACAACACCATCGGTCAGGGGCTGCTGGCCCGCCGCATGGGGAAGCCGCGGGTGATCGCCGAGACCGGCGCAGGTCAACACGGGGTGGCGACGGCGACGGTGGCGGCGATGTTCGGCCTTGCGTGCGTGGTCTACATGGGGCGCGAGGATACCGTACGCCAGGCTCCGAATGTCTATCGCATGAAGCTGCTCGGTGCGGAGGTGGTGCCGGTCGACTCCGGCAGCGCCACCCTCAAGGATGCGCTCAACGAGGCATTGCGCGACTGGGTGGCCAGCTGTCGCGACACCTTCTACATCATCGGTACGGTGGCCGGCCCCCATCCCTATCCGCTGATGGTGCGCCAGTTCCACGCGGTGATCGGGGAGGAAGCGCGGGAACAGATGGTGCGGCAGGCGGGAAGATTGCCCGACGTGGCGGTGGCCTGCGTCGGCGGCGGCTCCAACGCCATGGGGCTGTTCCATCCGCTGCGCGACGACGATGTCCGACTGGTGGCGGTGGAGGCGGCCGGCCATGGTCTGGAGAGCGGGCGCCACGCAGCGTCGCTCGCCGCCGGCCGTCCGGGGATCCTGCACGGTAACCTCACCTGTCTGCTGGAGGATGAGGAGGGGCAGATCGCCGCCACCCACTCGATCTCCGCCGGGCTCGACTACCCCGGCGTCGGGCCGGAGCTGGCCTTTCTCCACCGCACGGGGCGGCTGGAGCTGGAGCTGGCCGACGATGGGGAGGCGCTGGCCGCCTTCCATCGGCTTGCCCGCTGTGAGGGGATCATCCCGGCGCTGGAGTCGAGCCATGCGCTGGCCGCGGCGATGCGCATCGCCGCGGAGATGGCGCCGGAGCGCATCGTGTTGGTCAACCTCTCCGGCCGCGGGGACAAGGACATGGAGCGTGTCATGCGTTGCGACGCGGCCGATGAGGGCGGGCTGATGGAAGCGTATGAGGGCGGCAATCGCGCCTCGGACGGCGATGATGACTGACGACTTCGCAAGAAGTCGGCATCCGCGGCCGGGACGGCCGCGCAAATCAAGAGCTTGCGTAAGCAAGCGATGGATTTGCAAGGGAATCGACGGCCGCGCTCTTCGATTCCCGTCAAGCAAAAAGTCCACGGACGGACTTTTTGCGATTCGATCATGACTGACCGTATCGCCGCCTGTTTCGCCGCCTGTCGCGCCGAGCGGCGCGCGGCTCTGGTCGGCTACCTGACCGCCGGCGATCCCGATCCGGAGGTATCGTTGACGCTGTTGTCGGCCCTGGCGGAGGAGGTCGATCTGCTGGAGGTGGGCATCCCCTTCTCCGATCCGATGGCCGACGGACCGGTGATCCAGGCGGCGTCGGAGCGGGCGCTGGCCGCCGGTACACGCATGGCCGACCTCTTCCGGCTGGTGGCGCGGGTGCGGCTTGCCCGTCCCGATCTGCCGGTGGTGCTGATGGGCTATGGCAACAGCGCGCTGGCCATGGGGATGGAGCGGTTCACCGAGCGGGCCGCCGCCGCCGGTGTCGACGGTGTGCTGCTGGTCGACATCCCGCCGGAGGAGGGGGGATTGTGCGACGAAGCGTTGCGCAATCACGGATTGAAGCGGATCCTGCTGCTGACGCCGACCTCGCCGGAGGCGCGGCTGCGGCTGGTGGCCGAGCGGGGCGGCGGCTTTGTCTACTATGTGTCGCTCACCGGCATCACCGGTGCCGAGATGGGCGATGTGGACCAGGTCGCCCGGCGGGTGGAGCAGATCTCGCAGGCCTGCGCGCTGCCGGTCTGCGTCGGTTTCGGCGTCAAGACCCCGCAACAGGCGGCGGCGTTGGCGCAGGTGGCAGACGGCGTGGTGGTGGGCAGTCGTTTCGTCGGGCTGGTTGCGGACCATCTCGATGCTCCGGAGCAGGCCGTGGCGTGCCTGCGCCGTGAGGCGGCGGCGTTGCGTCGGGCGATGGCGCGGCGGGGCTAGGCCATGCGGATCCGTGTGCTCGGCTGCTACGGCGGACAGCTGCTCGGCTTCCACCTCTCCTCGTTTCTGCTCAACGACGCCATCCTGCTCGACGCCGGGGCGCCGACCGAGTCGCTCACGCTGGAGGAGCAGCACCGCATCCGCCACATCTTCATCTCCCACGTCCATCTCGACCACATCAAGGACATCGCCTTTCTGGCCGACAACCGTTCGCTCAAGCGGATCGGGGGCGCACGCGACAATCGCAAGATGGTCGTTCATGCGTTGCCGGAGAACCTGGAGTACCTGCGCAAGCACTTCCTCAACAACATCATCTGGCCCGATTTCACCACCATCCCGTCGCCGGAGGATCCGATCCTGGAGCTGCGCCCGTTTCGCGACGAGGAGCCGGTGGAGGTGGAGGGGGTGCGCATCACCCCGATCCGGGTCAACCACCCGGTGCCCTGCACCGCCTTCCTGGTCGACGAGGAGGGGGTGCAGTTCCTCTACTCCGCCGACACCGGCCCCACCGGGCGGATGTGGGAGATCGCCAACGCGCAGCCCGGTCTGCAGGGGGTGATCATCGACTGCTCCTTCCCCAACAGCCAGAAGTTTCTCGCCGATCTGAGCGGCCACATGACGCCGCGGATGGTCGGCTGTGAGCTGCGGGAGAAATTCCACGGGTTGGGCACGGTCCCGATCTACCTCTTTCACATGAAGCCGGAGGAGTTGAACCTGATGACCGATGAGATCGGCAACGAGGCGCTGCCGCTGTCGCGCATGTTGACCCAGATCGACGAGCTGATCCTGTGAACTGGCTTACCCGGCTGATCGAGCGCCCCGGTTCGCTCCTCTCTTCGTCACGCAAGACCGACGTGCCCGAGGGGGTGTGGCGCAAGTGCCCCAACTGTTCCGAGGCGATCTACTCCAAGGAGCTGATCCGCTCGCAGATGGTCTGCTCCCGTTGCGGCCACCATCAGCGGCTCGATGTCGACGGGCGGGTGGCCGCGCTGTTCGATCCCGATTCGTGGCAGGAGTTCGATACGGGGCTGCGCTCGTGCGATCCGCTGGGGTTCCGTGACAAGAAACGCTACCGCGACCGGCTGAAGGAGGCGGCGAAGAAGGCGGGCGAGGGCGATGCGGTGCGCAACTTCACCGGCACCGTCCAAGGCCACCCCATCGTGGCCTCGATCTTCGAGTTCGGCTTCATGGGCGGCAGCATGGGATCGGTGGTCGGCGAGAAACTGGTGCGTGCGATGGAGCGGGCGGTGGCCGACGGCGTCCCCTACCTGCTGGTCACCGCATCCGGTGGGGCGCGCATGCAGGAGGGGATGTTTTCGCTGATGCAGATGGCCAAGTGCTCGGCGGCGGTCCACCGGCTGCACGAGGCCGGGTTGCCCTTCGTCTGTCTGCTGGCCGATCCGACCATGGGCGGCGTCTCCGCCTCGATCGCCTGGCTGGGGGATGTGATCGCCGCCGAGCCCGGCGCGCTGATCGGCTTCGCCGGGCCGCGGGTGATCCGTGAGACGGTGAAACAGGAGCTGCCCGAGGGGTTCCAGCGGGCGGAGTTCCTGCTGGAGCACGGCCTGATCGATGCGGTGGTCGACCGCCGCCGTTTCCGTGACTGGATCGCGACGCTGTGCGGCCATCTCACCGCCCGGAGCTACCATCCCGAGGCGGCGGACGACTGACGTCCCCCTTCGCCGCGCGGAGGGCGAAGGGGGGGAGCGCGGCGTGGCGTTGATCCTGGTGCTGGCCATGGTGGCGTTGATCGCCGGCTGGGCCGCCACCGCCGCCTACGAGGATCTGATCGATCTCAGGAGGGTGGAGCAGCGTACCGACTCGGTGCGGGCCATGCTGGCGGCGGAGTCGGGGGTGGCGCTGGCCAGGCTGGTGCTGGCCCGGGATGCCAAAGAGAGCAAGCGCGACGATCTGACCGAGGATTGGGCGGCGACCACCCCTCCCTTCCCGGTCGATGGCGGTACGATCTCCGGGGCGATCCGCGATGCCAACCGCTTCTTCAACCTCAACGATCTGGTCGACGATCAGGGGAAGGCGCGTCCCGATGCGGTGGCCATCGCCCGCCGGCTCTTCGCGGAGCTGGAGCTCGATGGCGGGTTGGTCGATGCGCTGGTCGACTGGATGGACAAGGACTCCAGGCCGTTCGGCGTCGGCGGAGTGGAGGAGGACGGCTACATCGACCGTCCCTACCGGATCAAGAATGCGCGCCTGGACCGGCTGGAGGAGCTGTTGCTGGTGGCCGGCTTCGACCGGAAGGTGGTGGCGAAGTTGCGTCCGTTCGTCATCGTCCGGCCCCCGCCCGGCGGCGGCAAGACGCCGGTCAACATCAACACCGCGCCGGCGGAGGTGCTGGCGGCGCTGTTCCCTGCCATGAGCCTCGCGGCGGCGGAGCGGGTGGTGGCCGATCGGGAGGAGCAGCCCTTCTCCGACACAGCACCGCTGGTCGACGCTCCCGACGGCAAGGGGGTCGATCCCGCCCGGCTGACGGTGGCCAGCGACGCCTTTCTGGTGCGTAGCCTGGCCCGTTTCGGTAGCGTTCGCTGGCAGGAGGAGCAGCTGATCGCCCGTCAGGGCGGGAAGTTTTCCTTGATCTACCGGCAACGGACGGGATGGGATTGATGCCGGTCCTGCCGGGTCGGCATCGCGGCTGCGGATGGATTGTGCGCCTCGATCGCCGCTAAGTGACATGTCCATGGAGGGACTTTTTGCGACTTGATCCTCGATGAGCAGTACGGATTCCGGCCATCTCGAGGCGACCGTGGCGCTGCTGCGGCGCGCGGAGGAGGAGTTTGCCCCGCGCATCACCTTCGCCTGCAGCTTCGGTGCCGAGGATATCGTCCTGCTCGATCTGATCCGCCGCCATGCGCCGCGTATCTCCATCTTCACGCTCGATACCGGCCGGCTCTTTCCCGAGACCTACGCTTTGATCGACCGCTGTCGCGACTTCTTCGGTCTGCCGATCCGGGTGCTCTTCCCCGATGCCACCGAGGTGGAGGCGATGGTGGCGCAGCAGGGGGTGGATGGCTTCTACCGCTCGGTGGAGGCGCGCAAGCGCTGCTGTGCGGTGCGCAAGCTCGCTCCGCTGCGGCGGGCGCTGGAGGGGATGGCCGCCTGGGTCACCGGCGTGCGGCGCGAGCAGTCGGATCAGCGCGCCGTCATGGAGGCGGTCGAGGAGGATGCGCGCTTCGGGCTGCGCAAATACAACCCGCTGATCGACTGGACCTCAGAGCAGGTGTGGGCCCATATCCGTACCAACGATCTGCCCTACAACCCGCTGCACGACCGCTTCTATCCCTCGATCGGCTGCGCCCCCTGCACCCGTGCGGTGACCGTGGGCGAGGATCCCCGCTCCGGCCGCTGGTGGTGGGAGCGCGACGAGGCGGTGGCCGAGTGCGGGCTTCATGTCTCGGAGATCCGCAAGGGGCGCGGCGCGGAATGGGCGGAGGAGGATGACGATGAACGATCCGGTGCGTGAACGCTGCCGTGTGGAGCGGCTGACCCAGCTGCAGACGCTGGAAGCGGAGTCGATCCACATCATCCGCGAGGTGGCGGCCGAGTTCCGCAATCCGGTGATGCTCTACTCCATCGGCAAGGACTCCAGCGTGATGCTCCATCTGGCGCGCAAGGCCTTCTATCCGGCGCCGCTTCCCTTTCCGCTGCTGCATGTCGACACCGGTTACAAGTTTCCGGAGATGTATGCGTTTCGTGACCGGTTCGCACGCGAGGTGGGGGCGGAGCTGATCGTCCACCGCAACGAGGAGGCGATCGCCCGGGGGATGAATCCCAAGCAGTACGGGGTGGCGCGCTGCTGCGGCGCCTTGAAGACGCAAGGGCTGCTCGATGCGCTGGAGCAGGGAGGATACGACGCCGCCTTCGGCGGTGCGCGGCGTGACGAGGAGCGCAGCCGGGCCAAGGAGCGGGTCTTCTCCATCCGCGACGAGTTCGGTCAGTGGGATCCGAAGAACCAGCGTCCCGAGTTGTGGGATCTCTACAACGGCCGCATCCACGACGGCGAGTCGGTGCGGGTTTTCCCGCTCTCCAACTGGACCGAGATGGATATCTGGCTCTACATCCGGCAGGAGCGGATCCCCATCGTACCGCTCTACTACGCCAGGGAGCGGCCGATGGTCGAACGCGGCGCGCTGCTCATTCCCTTCTACGAGGGGATGGAGGATCAGTTGCACGAGGGCGAGGAGCCGAAGATGGTGATGTGCCGCTTCCGCACGCTCGGCTGCATCCCCTGCACCGGGGCGGTGCGCTCCACCGCCGCCACCATCGACGAGATCGTGGTCGAGGCGGCGGCGGCAAGACGCAGCGAGCGCGAGACCCGCATCATCGACCATGGAAGCAACTCCATGGAAGACAAGAAAAGAGAAGGGTATTTCTGATGGGTGGCGCAGCGTTCAACTTCAGGCTCAACGACGAGATCGAGCTGCTGCGGCTGGTTACGGTGGGTAGTGTCGACGATGGCAAGTCGACCCTGATCGGCCGGCTGCTGGTCGACACCAAGGGGGCCTTCGAGGATCAACTGCTGGCGGTGACCCGAAAGCGCGGCCCCGCCTCCGAGGCGGAGGTCGATCTGGCCATGCTGACCGACGGACTGCAGGCGGAGCGGGAGCAGGGGATCACCATCGATGTCGCCTACCGCTACTTCGCCACCGCCCGGCGCAAGTTCATCATGGCCGATTGTCCCGGCCACGAGCAGTACACGCGCAACATGGTCACCGGTGCATCCACCGCCACCGCGGCGATCATTCTGATCGACGCGCGCAACGGGGTGATGCCGCAGACACGGCGCCACGCCCACATCCTCGCGCTGCTGCGGGTGCGCCATCTCATCGCCGCGATCAACAAGATGGACCTGGTCGATTACGACCAGGGGCGCTTCGACGCCATCGCAGCCGAGCTGCGCGACTTCTGCCGGCGGCAGGGGGTGGAGGATCTGATCTGCATCCCGATCTCCGCGCTCAAGGGGGACAACGTCGCCCGCCGCAGCGAGGCGATGGCATGGTATGAGGGGGCAACCCTGCTCGAGACGCTGGAGCGGTTGCCCGCGTTCGACGACGTCGCGCAGAAGCCCTTCCGCTTCCCGGTGCAGATGGTCAACCGGCCGCAGACGCCGGAGCACCCCGACTTCCGCGGCTTCATGGGGCGGATCGTCTCCGGCAGCGTCTCGGTGGGGGATCCAGTGGTATCGCTCCCCTCCGGGCGGCGGTCGTCGGTGAAGGAGATCGTCACCTTCGACGGGTCGTTGGCGCGGGCCTTCGCGCCGATGAGCGTCACCCTGACGCTGAACGACGAGATCGACGTCTCGCGGGGGGACATGCTGGTGCGTGCCGACCAGCCGCCGCCGAGGGGGGAGCGAACGGTGGAGATCGATCTCTGCTGGATCGGCGACGAGCCGCTCAGGCCGCGCGCCACCTACATCGTCAAGCAGACCACCAACACCCTGAAGGCGCGGGTGGAGGAGATTATCCACGTCACCGACATCCATACGCTGGAGCAGAAACCGGCCGAGGCGATGGAGATGAACGATCTGGGGCGGGTCCGGTTGCGGCTGCAGCGGCCGACCAGCTACGACAGCTATCGCGACAACCGGGCCACCGGCAGTCTGATCCTGATCGATGCCTTCACCAACAACACCGTCGGTGCAGGCATGGTGGTGTGATGCGCAGGGGGCGGCGCGCGGCTGCCGCCGGCAGCTGATCCTGCCGCGGGGGCGCCGCAGGGGCCTCCCCGGCCGGCCTCCCGAGCCGTCCTTTCGGCCCGCGCAGCCGGAATCGTCGACGGCATCGCCTCGGGCAGAAACGAACAGGGCCCGCAAGCGGGGGCTTGCGGGCCCTGTGGCACTGCATGCCGCGGCGGTTGCGGCTTCTTACATCATCCCGCCCATGTCGCCGCCGCCTGCGGCCGGCGCCGGCTCCTCCTTCTTGGGCAGCTCGGCCACCATCGCCTCGGTGGTGATGAGCAGCGAGGCCACCGACGCCGCGTTCTGCAGCGCGGTGCGCACCACCTTGGTCGGGTCGATCACGCCCATCTTGACCAGATCGCCATACTCCTCGGTGGCGGCGTTGAAGCCGTAGGCGTTCTCCTTGTTGGCGGCCACGTTGTTGACCACCACGGAGGACTCGCCACCGCAGTTGGCGACGATCTGGCGCAACGGCTCCTCGACCGCCCGGGCGATGATCTGCGCACCGACTTCCTGGTCCCGGTTGTCGGCGTCGATCTTGGCCGCGTTGGCCCGCGCCCGGATCAGCGCCACGCCGCCGCCGGGGACGATCCCCTCCTCGACCGCGGCGCGGGTGGCATGCAGGGCGTCCTCCACGCGATCCTTCTTCTCCTTCATCGCCACTTCGCTGGCGGCGCCGACCTTGATCACCGCCACGCCGCCGGCCAGCTTGGCCAGCCGCTCCTGCAGCTTCTCACGGTCGTAGTCGGAGGTGGTATCCTCGATCTGCTTGCGGATCTGGTTGATCCGTCCCTCGATGGCCGACTTGTCGCCGTTGCCGTCGACGATGGTGGTGGTGTCCTTGGTGATCTTGACCGAGCCGGCGGTGCCGAGATCGTCGATGGAGACGTTCTCCAGCTTGATGCCGAGATCCTCGGAGATCATCTTGCCGCCGGTGAGGATGGCCATATCCTCGAGCATCGCCTTGCGCCGGTCGCCGAAGCCGGGCGCCTTGACCGCGGCGACGTTGACCACGCCGCGCATCTTGTTGACCACCAGCGTGGCCAGCGCCTCGCCTTCGACATCCTCGGCGATGATCAGCAGCGGCTTGCCCGAACGGGCCACCGACTCGAGCAGCGGCAGCAGATCGCGCATGTTCGAGATCTTCTTCTCGTAGAGCAGGATGTAGGGGTTCTCGAGCGTCGCTTCCATGCGCTCGCTGTCGGTGACGAAGTAGGGGGAGAGGTAGCCGCGGTCGAACTGCATCCCCTCGACCACTTCCAGCTCGGTCTCCAGCCCCTTGGCCTCCTCGACGGTGATCACCCCCTCCTTGCCGACCTTCTCCATCGCATCGGCGATGATCTTGCCGATCTCGGTGTCGCCGTTGGCGGAGATGGCGCCGACCTGGGCGATCTCCTCCTGGTTCTTGACCGACTTGGAGAGCTTCTCCAGCTCGGCGACGATGGCGTCCACCGCCTTGTCGGCACCGCGCTTGAGGTCCATCGGATTCATGCCGGCGGCGACCGCCTTGATCCCCTCGCGGGCGATGGCCTGGGCCAGCACGGTGGCGGTGGTGGTGCCGTCACCGGCGACGTCGGCGGTCTTGGAGGCGACCTCCTTCACCATCTGGGCGCCCATGTTCTCGAGCTTGTCCTCAAGTTCGATCTCCTTGGCGACGGAGACGCCGTCCTTGGTCACGTTCGGCGCACCCCAGGACTTCTCCAGCACCACGTTGCGCCCCTTGGGGCCCAGGGTCACCTTGACGGCGTCGGCCAGGGTGTTGACCCCGCGCATCATCCGGGCACGGGCATCTTCGGAAAAACGGATCTCTTTCGCAGCCATTGTCATTGAACTCCTTGTAATATCAGTCTTTCTTTCGTTTGGTGACGATCAGGATTCGATCACGCCGAGGATGTCGTCCTCGCGCATCATCAGAAACTCCTCGCCGTCGAGCTTGATCTCAGTGCCGGCGTACTTGGAGAAGATGACCCGGTCACCCTTCTTCACCGCCAGCGGACGGACCTCGCCGTTCTCCAGGATCTTGCCGTTGCCGGCCGCGATCACCTCGCCCTCGATGGGCTTCTCCTTGGCCGAGTCCGGGATGATGATGCCGCCGGCGGACTTCTCCTCCTCGTCCAACCGACGAACGATCACACGGTCATGTAAAGGACGAACTTTGATTGTCATCGTTGTCTTGCTCCTCTATCGCTCATTGTGCTTTTCATGCCCGTTCAACCACTCCCGGGCGACGCCGCCCTATATGGGGACGGCGCCATGGCGATTCAACCCCCCCTGGCGTCATGGTGGGGGGCGGGCCGGTGAGCATATGGTAATGTTGACATATTATGATTTGCTGATAGAGTTCGCCCCATGAACGAGCTTCCACGCGAGAAGATCCAGCGGGCCAGCGAGGGGTTGCGGGCGCTCGCCCACGAGCTGCGGCTGGCCGTGCTCTGTGCCCTGATGGAGGGCCCGATGTGCGTCCACGAGCTGATGGAGACCACCGGCGCGACCCAGTCCAACCTGTCGCAGCACCTCACCCGCATGCGCATGATGGGGATTCTGGCCAACGAGAAGCGGGGCCAGCAGGTCTTCTATCGGATCGCCAATCCGGAGTGGCGAGATCTGGTGCTGGTGCTCAAGCGGATCTACTGCCCGGAGCTGTGCAGCGGGGATGAGCGGCGATGAGCGGCCATACCGCCAACAGGCCCGTGGCCGGCAGGGGGGTGTGGCGCCGCATCGTGTTGTCGGTGTCGAATCTCTCGATGTTCCTTGCCACGGTGCCGCTGGCGGCGCAGGAGGTGTCGTTGCGGGATGCGGTGGCCTTGGCCATGCAGCACAACGCCCGGATCGAGGCCGCCGAGGCGCAGGTCGATGCCGCCCGGGCCGGGCGCGACGCCGCCTTCGGCGCCCGCCTGCCACGGCTCGATCTCACCGCCGGCGCGCGGCGCAGCGACGCTCCGATGGACGCCTTCGGGGCGCTGTTGCAGCAGCGCGCCGTCACCGCCGCCGATTTCGCCCCCGCCCGGCTCAACGACCCGGGCTACATCACCAACTACCATGCGGAGGCGCGGCTTGCGGTGCCGATCTACCACGGCGGCGCACTGATCGCCGCCTCCCGCCGGGCGGATGCGGGGATCGCGCAGGCCGATGCCGGGCGCGCCCTGCGCCGGCAGCAGGTGGTCGCCGAGGTGATCGCCGCCTTCATTCAGGCGCGCGCCAGCGCCGCCGAGGTGGCCGCCCGTCGGCAGGCGGTCAAGGCGGCCGACCGCAGGCTGCACGACATCGAGCAGATGCGGCGGCAGGGGATGGCGCTGGAGAGCGACGTGATGGATGCCCAAAGCCATCTGCTGCAGAGCAGGCTGGAGCTGACCCGCAGCCGGCACCGGCGGGACGACGCCGTCGATCTGTTGCGCCGGCTGACCGGTCGTGCCGGGCTGGAGCCGGCGGGCGAGCCGGGGCTGCGTCCGGTCGAGGGCGGAGTGGAGCGGTGGGTGGAGCAGGCGCTGCATCGCCATCCCCGGCTGCGGCTGTTGCAGGCGGAGCGCGCCGGCCTGGTCGCGCAGCGCTCCATGGAGCGTGCCGCGTTTCTGCCCAGCGTGGATGCCGTGGCCGTCCAGTCGTGGAACAGCGGCAGCTTCGGGCTGCGCAACCGCAACAGCGCGATTGGCGCCACCGTCTCGCTCAACCTGTTCCACGGCGGCAGCGATCGCGCCCGCATCGCCGCGCTCGACGCCCGCATCGCCGCGCTCGACGCCCGCATCCGCGGCCTGCACGACGCGATCGCCGAGCAGGTGCGCAGCGCCTGGCGGCGCTGGCAGGAGGCGAAGCTGCAGCTGGCCAGCGCCCGCCAGCAGCGCGCCCAGCGCAGGGAGGCGTTGCGCATCCGCAGCCTGCGCCATCAACAGGGGCTGGAGACGAGCAGCGAGCTGCTGCGCAGCCAGGCGGCGAAGGACCGTGCCGACGTGGCGGTGATCCGCGCCCGCTACGGGGTGCTCTCGGCGATGGCGGCGCTCTACCGCAGCGCGGGCATGTTGACTCCGGAGGTGGTGCGATGAACAGGCTCTTCCCGGCGATCGTGGTGGTGCTGCTCGGTGTCCGGGCCGCCTGGGCGGTCGATCTGGTGGCGGTGCGGCAGGTGGAGACCCCGATCCACTATGTGACCAGCGGCAGCGTGATCTCCGAGCATCGTGTGGCGGTCGGCTCGCGCCTCTCCGGCTACATCCACGACCTCACCGTGCATGAGGGGGATCGCATCCGGCAGGGTGCGCTGCTCTTCCGCATCGATCCGGTCGATGTGCGGCAGCAACTGGCGCAGGCCGAGGCCAACCTGGCCAACGCCCGGGCCGACCTCAAGCGGTTCCGCACGCTGTTGAAGAGCGGCGCGATCAGCCGTCAGCAGTTCGATCAGGTCAAGCTGCGCTTCGATGTGGCCAGCTCCCGGGTCAAGCAGGCGCGCAACCAGCTCAACTACGCCGTGGTCAGGTCGCCGCTCGACGGCGTGGTGGTCAAAAAACTCAAGCACAACGGCGACCTGGCCAGCCCGGGGGCGCCGGTGTTGATGATCGAGAACACCGGCAACATGACCGTCGACACCCGGGTCTCCGAGCAGTTCGTGCCGCGGATCCATGTCGGCGACCGGGCCCGGGTGGAGGTGCGCGGTTTCCCCCACCCCTTCACCGCCGTGGTGCGGCGGGTGGTCAGCGCCGCCGAGGCGCGCAGCCACCAGTTCCTGGTCAAGCTGACGCTGCCGGCGAACAGCGGGGTGCTGCCCGGCTCGCTGGCCGAGGTCGCCTTCACCACCGGATCGCGCCGGGTGCTGGCCCTGCCGGCGACTGCGCTGCTCCGCCGCCACGGGCTGACCGGGGTCTATCTGGTCGACGGCCACAAACGGCTCCACTGGCGGCTGGTCCGCCCCGGCCGCATGCTCGACGGCGGGATGGTCGAGATCGCCGCCGGCCTCCATCGGGGCGACCGGGTGGTGCGCACCCCCTCCGATGCGATGCACAGCGGCGCCGCCCTCTAGCACATGGATCAGCTGCGACTGAACATCGCCGGCCGGCTGGGCGCGGCGACGATCCGGGGCAGCCTGCCGCCGATCATCAGCCTGCTGGTGCTGCTGATCGGCGTGGTGGCGCTCTTTGTCACCCCGCGTGAGGAGAACCCGAGCATCGATGTGCCGGCGGCCAATGTCTTCGTCCGCATGGAGGGGGCCTCGCCCGAGGAGGTGCAGAACCTCGTCGTGCGACCGCTGGAGCGGGTGATGCGCGAGATCACCGGCGTCGACCACACCTTCGGCATGGCGCTCGACTCGCTGGCCGTGGTCACCGTCACCTTCAAGGTTGGGCAGGACAAGGAGCGCAGCCTGGTCAAGCTCTACGACCGCATCATGCACAACCTCGACCGCATCCCGCCCGGCGCCTCGCAGCCGCTGGTCAAGCCGCTCGATGTCGACGACGTGCCGGTGTCGGTGATCACGCTCGCTTCCGATGCGATGGACGGGCTGATGCTCAAGCGGCTGGCCGAGCGGGTGCGCGACCAGCTCGCACCGCTGCCCGGCGTGTCGGTGGCCGACATCATCGGCGGGCGCGACCACGAGGTGCGCATCACCCTCGATCCGGCCCGGCTGGCCGCCTGGCACATCCCGCTCGATCAGGTCCATCGCGTGCTGGCGGCGGCCAACAGCGGCGGGCAGGTGGGGACGCTGGTCGGCGACAACCGCGAGGATCGGGTCTGGCTCGACGGCTATCTCAAGGATGCCGAACAGATCGGGCGGCTGATCATCGGCACGGCCGACGGCCAGCCGATCTATCTGCGTGATGTCGCCACCATTCGCGACGGCGCGGCGGAGGTGACCGCACTGCATCGCATCGGCTTCGGCGCCGGCGCGCACCGCAAGGCGACCGGCGGTGAGCCGGAGCTGCCGGCGGTCTCGATCGCCCTGGCCAAGAAGAAGGGGACCAACGCCGTGGTGGTCACCCGGGCGATCGCCGACAAGCTGGAGCAGCTCAAGGGGGATCTGATCCCGGACGATGTCACGGTGACCATCACCCGCGACTCCGGCCGGCGCGCCGATGCCGCCGTCAACCTGCTGATCGAGCATCTGGCCATCGCCATTGTCTCGGTGGTGGTCATCATGCTGCTCTTCCTCGGTTGGCGCGAGGC
>RFFX01000081.1 GCA_003696765.1 Zetaproteobacteria bacterium
CATCTGCCCGCCACCGACCGCCTGCTCTGGTGGCGGCTGATGGAGGGCGGGGCCAGTTTCCTGCTGCTCATGGTCCCCGCGACGGCGATGGGGGCGGGATTTGCGCTGGTGCTGCGCGCCGGCCGTGCGGTGGGCAGCCCGGTGGCGTTGCTCTATGGCGTCAACGCGCTCGGCGGCACCATCGGCGCGCTGCTGCCGCTCTGGCTGCTGCCCGCCTTCGGCTGGAGCGGCGCGCTCGGTGTGGTGGTGGCCCTCGGGCTGTTGATCGCTTCTGTCGCGTGGTGGTCGGCCGGGCGGTTGGCCGGCGATGGCGCGGCCGATGGCGGCGTGGATGCGTCCCGGGCACGCTCCCCGCTGTCGTGGATCGATCTGGTCGCCTACGCCGGGGTGGGGGCGGCGGCGCTGATGGTCGAGGTCGGCTGGGTGCGGCTCTACGGCATGGTGCTGCTGCGCACCGAATACCTGCTGGCGCTGGTGCTGGCGCTGATCGTCGCCGGCATCGGGCTGGGCAGCCTGCTGGCCCGCGCCCGGTGGCTGGCTTGCCGCTTCTCCTGGCTGCCGTGGATCGCCGCCGGCGGCATCCTGCTCTCACTCATGGTCTGGCCGTCGATCGGGCGCTGGGCGGGCCGGGCCGATTTCTCCAGCCTGGGGGCGGCGCTGGCCGCGCAGGGAGGGGTGCTCGCCCTGGTGCTGCTGCCGACAACGCTGGCGCTGGGGGCGTGGCTGCCGCTGCTGGCCGGCAGGCTGCGGCAGCAGGGGGGCGACACACCCCGCCGCGCGGCGCTGCTCTACGGGGCCAACAGCATCGGCGCGGCGCTGGGCGCGGTGGTCGGCGGGCTGCTGCTCGTTCCCTCGATCGGCACGCCGGCGACGCTGATCGTGGCGGCGACCCTGCTGCTGCTTTGCGCCATGCGCTGGTGCGGCCATGGGCCGTTGCGCTTCGCTTTTTTGCTGCTGCCGCTGGTCGCCGCCCCTTGGTGGCGGATGCCGCCGGCGGCAGAGCTCACCCCGGCGCTGGCCGGCACGGTCGACCGCGCCCGCTTCGAGGATGCGGTCAATGTCACCCATGTGGTGCAGCGCCCCGATGGACAGCGGCTGCTGCTGGCCGATCTGCAGCGCATGGATGCGGCCAGCGATCCCACCTCGGTGGCGGTGCAGAAGAATCAGGCGCGGCTGCCGTTGCTGTTCCACCCCCACCCCCGGCGGGTGCTCTTCCTCGGGCTGGGCACCGGCATCACCGCCGCCGGCTCGCTCCCCTGGCCGGGGCTGGAGCGCACGGCGGTGGAGCTCTCCCCCGGCGCGATCCGGGCGGCGGGCGGCTGGTTCCGGCCGGTCAACGGCGGTGTGGTGGATCGCCTGCGGATCGTCCACGACGATGTGCGCCGCTTCCTGCGGCGTGACCGGCGGCGCTACGATGTGATCGTCGGCGATCTGTTCCACCCCGACATGGCCGGACGCGGCGCGCTGCTTTCGCTGGAGCAGTTTCGCCGGGTGCGCCGGCGGCTGGCGCCGGGCGGGATCTTCGTCCAGTGGATCGCGCTCAACCAGTTCGATGTGGCCAATCTGCGGGTGATGTTCGCCACCTTCCGCCGCGTCTTCCCCCACGGGCTGCTTTTCGTCGACGGCTACCGGCTGGCTCTGTTCGCCCGACCGGACGCGCCACTGGCGCCGCCTGCCGCGCCTCCAGCCGGGGGCGATGGCGGTGAGGGGGTGGCGAGCTGGATGGCGCGGCTGTGGGGTCCGGTGCCACGGCTCGATGCCCGGCCGCAGAGCGAGTGGTGGCCGGTGATCGAGTATGCCCTGCCGCGGGCGCGCTACCGTGGCGTCGATGCGCTGGTCGGCCTCTGGCGATGGCTGCTGCGCTTCCGCGTGGCCGACCGGCAGGCGGCGGCGCTGCTGCATCTGCCGCCGGCGCGGATGGAGCGCTTCCGCCGCGCCCGGCGGGCGGCGCTGGCCAATGTGCGGGGCTGGATCGCCGATCTGCAGGGGGATGCGCGCGCGGCCGACCGCTACGCTCGCGACGCCTGGCGCTGGAATCCGCACAACCGCTGGGCCTCCTTCGCCGTCGCCGACCGGTTGATGGCGGCGATCGAGGCCGGTCGCCTGCCGCCGGGGGTGGGGCGCAAGGAGGCGCTGCGGCAGTTGCTGGCCATCAGGCCCGACCATCTGGCCGCGCTCGAGGCGATGGTTTCAGCCTCCGCCGACGATCCGCGGGCCGCCGCCCGCTGGCGGGCGCGCATCCGGCAGGTTGCCCCGCTGGCGCGACTGCCCTAGGCTGGGAGTATGTGGCGGCCCGATGTCGACGCCTACGCCGGCCGGTTGCATCCGGCGCGGCGGGCGGTTCAGCTGTTGACGCTGGCGCTGCTGGTGGCGATTCCGGTCAGCGGGCTTTTCCGTATCGATCCGGTGGACGGCGCCTTCGTCGTCGCAGGCCGCCAGATCTGGTTCTCCGACGCCTTCATCGTGCTCGGATTCTGGATCTTCGTTGCCAGCCTGCTGGTGATCTTCTATTCGTTGGCCGGCGCCGCCTTCTGCGGCTGGATGTGTCCGCAGAACACCCTCTCCGAATGGGCCAACCAGATCACCCGGAGCATGCTCGGGCGCAACGCCCGCATCATGGACATGACCGGCGACGATGTGCAGATCGCGCTCCGGCGCAGCGGCTGGCAAAACAAGGTGGCGCTCTTCCTGCTGCTGCTGGCGGTGTCGATGGTGGTGGCGCTGGTGCCGTTGCTCTACTTTTATCCGCCGTCGGCGATCTGGTCGTTTCTCACCTTTCGCGAGGATCCGCGGCTGGCCGGCTCGCTGCACTGGATCTATACCGTCTGCGTGGTGGTGGTCTTCCTCGATGTGGCGGTGATCCGCCACTTGATGTGCCGCTACATGTGCATCTACCGCATCTGGCAACACTCGTTCAAAACGCGGGACACCCTGCGCGTCCGCTACGATGCGGCGCGCGCCGACGACTGCGCCCGCTGCCACTACTGCGTCGACCACTGCTTCGTCGACATCGATCCGCGCAACACCGAGGTGTTCGACAGTTGCGTCAACTGCGGCGCCTGTATCGCCGCCTGCGACGAGCTCCACCGCCGCAGCCGCAAGCTGCAGGGGGGATCGCTGCTCCACTTCGTCATCGGCGGCGAGAAGCACCGCGGGATCCACGACACCCTGAGCAGCATCGCCACCCGCAGCCGGGCGGCGCTCGCCTTCACCATCGCCGGCGGGGCGATCTTCTTCTTCGGCCTGACCCACTACGAGCCGATGCATCTGGCCGTCTACCGCAGCGAGGCGTGGCAGGGGCGCGATCTGATCGGCTACCGCATCGAGGTGGCCAACAAGCTCTACGCCCCGATGGATGTGCGGCTGGAGGTGCGCGGATTGAAGGAGGGCGACTACACCTTGAGCGCGCGGCGGCTCCACTTCGACGGCCCCGGGCGCAAGGATGTGGCGCTGACCATGAACAAGGCGCGGTTGTCGCGGGGATTGCACCGCTTCCGGGTGGTGGCCGACAACGGGCAGGGGTGGCACCGCGGCTTTACCGCCGTCCACTATGCGGCGGGCGGATGAGCTGGAGCTGCGGGTGCCGCCTGGTCGGCGCCGTGGCGATGTCTGGTCGTTGGGACTTCACCTTCCGTTCATGTAGCGTGCGCCACGGTTGGCGATGGCGCGGGTGTTGCCTGCGATTGTTTGGTGTTTGAGGTTGTTATGGGCAAGAATCTGCTGCTCTGGCTGGTGATCGGCATGACGATGATGAGCCTGTTCAACATGTTCTCCCGGCCGGGTGCGCACGGCAGCCACCTGAGCTACAGCGCCTTCTACCACAAGGTGGAACAGGGGATGGTGGAGAATGCGACCATCGCCGGCAGCCATATCCGCGGTCAGATGCGCGACATGAACGGGGAGTTGACCACCTACGACGTGGTGGCGCCGGAGGATCCGACGCTGGCCAAGCAGCTCGTCGAGCGCGGCGTCGAGGTCGATGTGCTGCCGCCGGAGGAGGTGCCGTTCTTCGTCTCGGTGTTGATCTCCTGGTTCCCGATGCTGCTCTTGATCGCCGTCTGGATCTTCTTCATGCGTCAGATGCAGGGCGGAGTGCGCGGCGGCGCCTTCTCCTTCGGCAAGAGCAAGGCCAAGCTGCTCACCGAGAACACCAACCGGGTCACCTTCGAGGATGTGGCCGGCTGTGACGAGGCCAAGCAGGAGGTGACCGAGATCATCGAGTTCCTGCGCGATCCGACCCGCTTCACCCGGCTGGGGGGCAAGATCCCCAAGGGGGTGCTGCTGGTCGGGCCGCCGGGCACCGGCAAGACCCTGCTGGCGCGGGCCATCGCCGGCGAGGCGGATGTCCCCTTCTTCAGCATCTCCGGTTCCGACTTCGTCGAGATGTTCGTCGGTGTGGGCGCCTCACGCGTGCGCGACATGTTCGAACAAGCCAAGAAGCAAGCCCCCTGCATCGTCTTCATCGACGAGATCGACGCCATGGGGCGTCATCGCGGCACCGGCATCGGCGGGGGCAACGACGAGCGTGAGCAGACGCTCAACCAGCTGCTGGTCGAGATGGACGGCTTCGAGACCAACGAGGGCGTGATCCTGATCGCGGCGACCAACCGTCCCGACGTGCTCGATCCGGCGCTGCTCCGCCCGGGCCGCTTCGACCGCCAGGTGGTGGTGCCCCGACCCGATCTGGTCGGGCGCGAGCAGATCCTCCGGGTCCATATGAAGAAGGTGCCGCTGGCCAAGGATGTCGATCCCCGCATCATCGCCCGCGGCACCCCCGGCTTCTCCGGCGCCGATCTGGCCAACCTGGTCAACGAGGCGGCGCTCAACGCCGCCCGCTATGAGAAGGATGTGGTGAGCAACATCGACTTCGAGATGGCCAAGGACAAGGTGATGATGGGCACCGAGCGGCGTTCGATGATCATCTCCGACAAGCAGAAGCGGACCACCGCCTACCACGAGGCGGGCCATACCCTGGTGGCCAAGTGTCTGAAGAATGCCGATCCGGTGCACAAGGTGAGCATCATCCCGCGCGGTCAGGCGCTCGGCGTGACCATGCAGCTGCCGGAGGAGGACAAGCTCAACCACGACCGCGAATACCTGCTCGACCAGATCGCCATCATGATGGGCGGACGGGTCGCCGAGGAGCTGGTGCTCAATCAGAAGACCACCGGCGCCTCCAACGATTTCGAACGGGCCAGCCAGCTGGCGCGCAACATGGTGACCATGTGGGGGATGAGCGACACCATGGGGCCGATGGTCTACGGCGAGCGGGAGCACGAGCCCTTCCTCGGCCGCGAGATCACCCAGCAGCGCAACATCTCGCAGGAGACCGCGCGCAAGATCGACGCCGAGGTGCGCGCGCTGATCGACGCCAACTACCAGCGGGCGCGGGAGATCCTCGAGCAGCACATGGACGAGCTCCACCGCATCGCCCAGGCGCTGATCAAGTATGAGACCCTCGACGGGGACGATATCGACCGACTGATGGCCGGCGAGGAGATCACCCGCGATCCGCCGAAGCGGGCGGAGGTCTCCGGCGGGGCGGGCGACGCCGACGACGAGCCGGAGGCGGCGGTCGATCTGCACGCCGACGCCCAGCAGGAGGCGCCCGCGGTGGGTGATCCCGCCGACAGCGGTGAGGGAGGCGCCGGGGGCTGATGGCCCACCCCTGGCGGCGTCCCCCCGGGGGGGAGGCGGCGATCATGGGGGTGCTCAACTGCACCCCCGATTCCTTTTCGGACGGTGGCCGTTACCTGGATCCCGACCGGGCGGCGGCCCACGGCGTGGCCATGTGGCGGGCCGGGGCGCGGCTGATCGACGTCGGCGGCGAGTCGAGCCGCCCCGGCGCCGAGCCGGTGGCGGTCGAGGAGGAGCTCGCGCGGGTGGTTCCGGTGGTGGAGCGGCTCTGCGCGGCCGGTTGTCGTGTCTCGATCGACAGCCGCAAGCCGGAGGTGATGCGCGCGGCCATTGCGGCGGGCGCTTCGATGATCAACGACATCACGGCCCTCGGCGCCGATGGGGCGCTGGAGCTGGCCGCCTCCTCGTCGGTCGATATCTGCCTGATGCACATGCAGGGGACGCCGCAGACCATGCAGCGTGATCCGCGCTACCACTCGGTGGTCGACGAGGTGATCGCATGGCTGCAGCAGAGGGTGGCACGCTGCGCGGCGGCGGGGATCGCCCGCAGCCGGTTGGTGGTCGATCCGGGGATCGGCTTCGGCAAGCGGCCGGAGCACAACTGGGCGCTGTTGCGCGCGGTGGGGCGGATCCGGGAGGAGCTCGGCCTGCCGGTACTGATCGGGATCTCCCGCAAGTCGCTGCTCGCCCCTCTGGTGGAGGGGCCGCCGGAGCGGCGCGACATGGTCAGCGCGCTGGCGGCGATGGGGCCGCTGCTTGCCGGTTGCGACATCCTGCGCGTGCACGACGTGGCGCTCCACCGGCAGGCGGCGGCGATCGCCGCCCGGCTCACCCCCTGCTAGGAGGAGGGGCGCTCCCCCCCATCCCGGTCGGCGGCGATCAGCAGGCGGCGGAACCGTTCGTGCAATCGGGGGTTGGCGGCGAGGACGTCGCCCGCCTCCAGATCGAACGGCCCGCCGTGGAGATCGGTGACCATGCCGCCGGCCTCCTGCACCAGCAGGACGCCCGCGGCGAGATCCCACGGCATCAGCCCCCCCTCCCAGTAGGCGTCGAGCCGGCCGGCGGCGATGTAGGCCAGATCGAGCGCCGCCGATCCCCCCCGTCGATACCCCTCCGCCGCCCGCATGCACTGCTCCATCCGCCGCTGGAAGCGGTCGATCTGATCCAGCCGGTAGGGAGGGAGGCCGGAGGCGAAGATGGCGCGGGAGATCTCCCCCTCGCTGCTCACCCGCAGCCGGCGGCGGTTGAGCAGCGCCCCCTTGCCGGCCTGCGCCTCGAAGGTTTCGTTCAGGATCGGGTCGTGCACCACCGCCAGCAGCGGCCTGCCCCGGCGCCAGGCGGCGATGGAGACCGAAAAGTGGGGATAGCCGTGGATGAAGTTGGTGGTGCCGTCGAGCGGGTCGATGTACCAGACCACGCTCTGCGTCCCCCCTCTGCGGTCGGACTCCTCGGCGACGAAGCCGTGGTCGGGGTAGTGCTGCCGCAGTTCGTTGAGGATGATCGCCTCGGCCCGTCGATCGACGTCGGTGACGTAGTCGTGCTGCTCCTTGCGGGTCACCTGCAACCGGTCCCGTTCGTCGAAGGCGCGGGCGATCATGGCGCCGGCCTTGCGGGCGGCCCGGATGGCTACATAGAGCACACGGGACTCCTTGTCGGCGGGGGCATGGGGCCGCATGCTGGTGCGGTTCCACTTCCGGGGCAAACGGTTAGCGTTGGGGCGGGCGGAGACGAAGGGGCGCGCCTCCTCGCCGCCGGGCGGCAGCTCCATGGAGGGAGGTGTTGCGAAGGGATGGTCCTGTCATGACGCGGGAAGAGGTGGAACGGCTCAGTTTCGAAGAGTCGCTGGAGCGGCTGACCCGGCTGGTGGAGCAGCTGGAGTCGGGCAGCCTCGACCTGGAGGCGAGTGTCGCCGCCTTCGAGGAGGGGGTGTTGCTCTCCCGTCGCTGCGAGGAGCTGCTCGAAGGTGCGGAACAGCGGCTGAACATCCTGACGGAGCAGGACGGATCTCCGGCCGCCCGGTGAGCGCCGCCGCGCCGCCGCGGTCGCTGGTGACCGCCGCCCGGCGGGTCGATGTGGCGTTGCGCCGGATGCTCGATCGCCGCCGGGCGCGGATCCCCGATCGGTTGTGGCAGGCGCTCTTCTACGTGTTGTCCGGCGGCGGCAAGCGGGTGCGGCCGGCGCTCTTGCTGGCCTGTTTCGACGCCTGCGGAGGGGAGGAGGAGGATCGGAGGGCGATGCCGGCGGCGATGGCGGTCGACTGCATCCACACCTACTCCCTGATCCACGACGACCTCCCCTGCATGGACGACGACGATATGCGGCGTGGCCAACCCGCCTGTCACCGCCGTTTCGACGAGGCGACCGCCGTACTGGCCGGCGACGCGCTGCAGGCGCTGGCCTTCGAGCTGATCTGCGACTGCGAGGTTCCCGACGCCGTCCGGGTGGCGTTGGTGCGGGGGCTGGCGCGCGCCGCCGGCGGCCAGGGGATGGTGGGCGGCCAGATGCTCGACATGGAGGCGGAGGGGGCAGCCGCGATCGATCTGCCGCAGGTGGAGCACATCCACCTGCACAAGACCGGTGCGTTGCTGCGGTTCTGCTGTGAGGCGGGCGCCCTGCTGGCCGGCGCCGACGAAGAGCGGCGGCGCGGCTGCATCCGCTTCGGTGAGGCGGTGGGATTGCTGTTCCAGATCGTCGACGATCTGCTCGACGTCACCGCGACCAGCGCCGCGCTGGGCAAACGCGCGGGCAAGGATGCCGCCCGGGGCAAGGCGACCTCCGTGGCGCTGCTCGGGGTCGACGGTGCGCGGGAGCGGGCGCGCGAGATGGCGGCGCTGGCCGCCGATGCGTGCCGGACGCTGGAGGAGGGGCGGCCGGGCAGCGCGACGGCACTGATGGAGTTGACCGACTACCTGCTCCATCGGGGGAGCTGATCGGGTGTCCGAGGGGTATCCGCTGCTCGCCGCCATCGACGGCCCGGCCGACCTGAAGCGGCTGCGGCCGGAGCAGTTGCCGCAGCTGGCCGCGGAGATGCGCCGGTTCATGATCCGGACGCTGGCGCCGATCGGCGGCCATCTCGGCGCCGGGCTGGGGGTGGTCGAGCTGACCATCGCGCTGCACTACCTCTTCGACTCGCCGCGCGACCGCATCGTCTGGGATGTCGGCCACCAGGCCTACCCCCACAAGATCCTGACCGGCCGGCGTCGTCGGCTGGCCACCATCCGGCAGAAGGGGGGGCTCTCCGGCTTCACCAAGCGAAGCGAGTCGGAGCACGATCCCTTCGGCGCCGGCCACGCCTCGACCTCCATCTCCGCCGCCTACGGCATGGCGGTGGCCCGTCAGCTCGACGGGGAAGAAGGCCACGATATCGCGGTGATCGGCGACGGCGCGCTCACCGGCGGCATGGCGCTGGAGGCGCTCAACCACGCCGGTGGCGGGGAGCGCGATCTGATCGTCATCCTCAACGACAACGAGATGTCGATCGCCCCCAACGTCGGCGCGCTCTCCTCCTACCTGGCGCGGATCATCAGCGGCAGTGCCTACGGGCAGATCAAGGATGGCGCCCGCCGGCTGCTCAGCGCCCTGCCCGGCGCGCTGGAGGCGGCCCGTCGCGTGGAGGAGCACGTCAAGGGGTTGATCACCCCGGGGACGCTGTTCGAGGAGATGGGCTTCCGCTACATCGGCCCGCTCGACGGCCACGATTTCGACCATCTGCTGCCGACGCTGGCCAACGTGCGCCAACTGCGCGGCCCGGTGCTGCTCCATGTGCTGACCCGCAAGGGGCTGGGGTTCGGTCCGGCGGAGGAGGATCCGGTCACCTGGCATGGCCTGGGTCCGTACGATCCGGAGCGCGGCACGCCGATCGCCGCCGCCGCATGCCTCACCTACACCAGGGTCTTCGCCGAGGAGCTCTGCGCCCTGGCCGAGGCGGATCCGCGCATCGTGGCGATCACCGCGGCGATGCCGGGGGGGACCGGGCTGAGCGCCTTCGCCGAGCGCTTCCCCGACCGCTTCTTCGATGTGGGCATCGCCGAGCAGCATGCGGTGACCTTCGCCTGCGGGCTGGCGGTCGGCGGCAAGCGGCCGGTGGTGGCGATCTACTCCACCTTCATGCAGCGCGCTTACGACCAGATCATCCACGATCTCTGCATCCAGCAGCTGCCGGTGGTGCTCTGCATGGATCGCGCCGGTGTGGTCGGGGCCGACGGCCCCACCCACACCGGCATGTTCGACATCGCGTATCTGCGCTGCCTGCCCAAGATGACGGTGATGGCGCCGCGCAGCGGAGCGGAGCTGCGCGCGATGCTGCGTTTTGCACTCACCCTCGACGGCCCGGCGGCGCTGCGCTATCCGCGTGCCGCCGTCGATGCGGAGGCGGAGGAGCCTGCGCCCGCGCCGATCGCCCTGGGCCGCGCCGAGGTGATCGCGCGCGGTGGCGACGGGTTGCTGGTCGCGGTCGGCACCCGCTGCGCGGACGCCCGCGCCGCCTTGCGCGAGGCCGGGGTTTCGATGAGCCTGCTCAACCTGCGCTTCGTCAAGCCGCTCGATCGCCGTACCATTCTCGATCTGCTGGTGGAGGGCAAGCCGCTGGTGGTGGTCGAGGAGGGGTGCGCCCAGGGCGGTGTGGGCGAGGCGATTGCGGCGCTGGCCTTGGCCTCCGGCTGGCGCGGGCCGTTCGCCCATATGGCCATGCCCGACCGCTTTCCCGATCAGGGGCGGCCGGAGGAGGTGCTGGCGGAGCTGGAGCTCGACCGTGCGTCGATCGCCGCGCGGTTGCGCGCATTGGTCCAGGCCGGAGACGACACCGCAACGAGCAAGGGGGAAGACGAACGATGAGCATGGTCTACATGGAAGATCGACGGGTGATGGCGACGATGCTGCCGGCGGCGCGCTCCGTGTTGCGCGATCCGGATGCCTTCTTCCGCGGCATGCCGACCACCGCCCGCTATCAGCTGGGCATTCTGCTGCTCACCGCCATCACCATGGTGTCGGTGTTTCTCGCCTATCCCTTCTACGACGCTCTGCTGATGTTCCTCTACCCGGTGATCTGGGTGGGGACGGTGGTCGGCACGGTGGTGTGGGCGCACTACCTAAGCTGGGGGGTGCGCCGCTTCTCCGACGGCAGGATGGCCCCGACCAACGCCTTTTTGCTCTCCTCCTACGCCTCGGTGCCGCTCGTGGCCGCCTGGATCCCCTGGCTCGGCACGGTGGCCTTCTTCTGGTCGCTCTACCTGATGTGGCGCGGGGTGGTGGTGCGCAGCGGCATGCGTCCCGGCGTGGCGCTGGCGCTGATCGGCCTGCCGATGATCCTGCCGGTGGTGCTGTTGCTCGGCCTGCTGATCGCCTTCCCGCAGCTGCGCGCTCTGGTGTCGGCGTAGCTCCCGGCGGAGGCGCGGCTGTCACCAGCGCCGGGCCAGCCGCCGTTCGAGCCGCGCTCCCAGGGCGCCGAGGAGCTGTTCGACCCGGACCATGATCTGTGGGGTGTGGCCTGTGCGCACCCGCTGGAAGAGCCAGCCGCCGAGGGCGAGGAAGAGCCCCTGACCGAGCCACATCACCCATGGGCCCGCGCGGCCGTTGAGCACCAGCTGGTGGAGGAGGATCTGGCCGTTGTAGAGCAGCAGGATCAGGCCGATGCCCGCAAGGTAGGGGGTGGCCCGCGCGGAGCGCTTGGGCTGGATGGCGAGCGGCAGGGCGAAGAGGGCCAGGATCAGGATGGTGGCGGGAAGCAGCAGGCGGCGATGGAGTTCGGCGATCAGGTCGGGGCGGCCGGGGGTGCGCTGCAACGCGTGGCGCAACTCGGCGAAGTCCATCTCGAAGGCGCGGTCGCCCCACTGCGGCAGCTTGAGCAGGCCGAGGGCGCCGGCATCCTCGCTGATGCGGTAGCGGACGAAGGAGACGGTGCGCAGGTCGTCGCCGCTCCCCTCCAGCCGGGTGCCGTGGTGGAGGATGAAGCTCAGCCGGCCGCCGGCGCGCACCAGCTCCGCCGACTGTGCGATGTAGATCACCGGCTCGCGGTAGCGGGCATCCTCCAGCAGCAGGCCGTGCATGGTGCCGGTGGCGTCGCGCCCCTGGATGTAGACGGTGAGGTGCTCCAGGCTGCGGTCGATGCGCTGCGGCTGAAACGACGGGGCGGCCTTGAGTTTGGTGATCGCCACCAGCAGCGTTTGAAACGCCTTCTGCCCCTGCGGCATCCACTCCAGTGCCGTCCAGGTGAGCAGCAGCCAGAGCAGGATGGCGACGACGAAGAGCGGGCGCAGCAGACGCAGAGGGTCGATGCCGGCGGCCTGCAGCGCGTCGAGTTCGTTCTCCTGTTGCAGGCGGATCAGCAGATGGAGCGCGGCGAAGAAGAAGGCGATCGGCAGGGTGAGCACCAGGAAGTAGGGGGTGATCGCCGCCAGCATGGTGCCAAGCAGCGACCAGTCGATCGATTTGGCGGCGAAGAGCCCGAGCAGCTTGAGCGCGCGGCCGAGCAGCAGCACGGCGGTGACCAGCAGCAGCATGCCGACGAAGGGCTGCCACCAGAGCCGCAGGATGTAGCGATCCAGCACCATGGTCGAACGGTAGCCGGGCAGTCGGCGGCGGGGAATGGTGGGTGGTTTCGCTACGGCCTGCCGGGGCCGTTACCATGCGGCGCATGATTGACGGCTTCGCAAGAGGGCGGCATTCGCGACCAGGACGGATTTGTAAGGCGATCGAAGATCGCGCTCTTCGATCGCCGTCAAGCAAAAAGTCCATGGAGGGACTTTTTGCGGTGAGGTCATGATCGCCGTCGAGCAACAGGCCCACGGAGGGACGCGTTGCGATCTGAGCATGATTGCGACCTGGGAGCCCGACGGCGCGTTGCTCTTGGCCGATGGAGCGGGCCGGCGGCGCGTTCTGCCGGTCGAGGCGTGGCGGGATGGGGTGCCGCTTCCGGAGCAGGATGGGGGAGAGGAGGGGGCGGCGCGCGTGGTGCTCTTGCCGATCGAGCGGCTGCTGGTGCGGCCTCTCCGGTTGCCGCTCGCCCATCCCCGTTTCGTCGACGGCGCGGTGGTCGGGCAGGAGCTGGAGGATCAGGCGGGGATTGACGCCGAGGCATGGTGGCCGGCCTGGCAGGTGGTGCGCCACCGGGAGGAGGGGGTGACGGGGCTGGTGCTGGCCATGCCGGAGGCGATGCGGGCGGCGATCGCCGGGCACCCGTTCTGGTCGCATGCCTCCTCGGTCGGGTGCGACGGATGGGTGCGGCTCGCCGCCCAGCGGCTGACGGCGGGGAGGGATGACGCGACCGGGGAGGGGGATGAGGTGCAGCCTTGGCTCGATGCCGACGACGACGGCATTTTCTTCGGTTGCTGGCAGGGGGAGGGATGCCTCGGATTGCGCCGGCTCAATCGCTGTGGCGGCGCCATCGCGCACGACGCACTGGCCGGACAGGTGGTGCGATCGCTTCGGGCCATGGGATGGGAGGGTGCGGCGGCGCGCGGTCGGATCGATACGGCATGGCGCGATGCGCTGGCGGCGGCGGGGCTGGATGGGACGCCGGATGGAGTCGATCGGCTCCCCGGTCGGCTCGATGCCAATGTGGAGGCCTTCTCCGCCGTCGGTGGTGTCGGGATCGAGTTTCGCTACGGGCGCTGGGCGCCTCCCTCGTCGGCGCTCGCCCGTTGGCGCATCTGGCGCCGTCCGCTGGCGCTGGCGGCGCTGGCGCTTCTGGTCTGGTACGGGCGTGTCGAATGGGCCATCGCCGGCTACGAGCGGCAGGCGGCGGCGCTGGAGGAGCGGATCGCGCAAGCTTTTCATCGCGGTCTGCCCGATCAGACGGTGATGCTCGATCCGCTGGCCCAGTTGCAGGCGGCGGCGCGCGGCCTCTCCGACGCTCCCGGGCGTGACCGGCTGTTGCGGAGCCTGGCGGCGCTCGCCCGGGTCCACGCCAGGATGGGGTGGAAGATGCGATCGCTGCGGCTGGAGCGGGGCGGCTTCTCCATGCGTGGCTCGGTGGCCGATCTGGAGCGGCTCAACCGTCTGCGCGACATGTTGGCGCGGGAGCTCGGCCGGCCGGTGACCATCGAGGATACCGATCTGGGCAAGCGGCAGGTCGCCTTCCGGCTGCGCTGGTGAGGCGGATGGCCACGGGATCGCTCGGAGCGGACGGATGATGCGGTGGAATGTGGTGTTGCGGCGGATGCGCGATCTGCCGGCGGCGCTGTGGGCCGAGCGGCTGGAGCCCCGCTATCGGGCGTTGCAGCCGCGCGAACAGCGGGTGGTGTTGCTGGCGGTGGTGGCGCTGCCGGTGATCGTGGTGATCTTCGGTCTGCTGCTGCCGGCGCGGGATCGGCTGGAGGCGGCGCAGGCGAGGGTGGTGCAGTTGCAGCGGCAGCGCATCGAGGCGGAGCGGCTGGCCGATCGGCTGCGGCATGCCGCCCGCCGCCCGGCGCCGGAGAATGCGCTGGCGGCGGTGGAGAAGCTGGCCCGCGACCACGGCGTGCGCAGCGCCATGACCCGCATCAAGCCGCAGGCCGACTTCTCCGGCCGGCAGACGCTGCTGCTGCAGATGCGCGGCGCTCCTTTCGCCAGGGTGGTTCCCTTTCTGCGCGGTCTGATCGATGGGGGGTTGGAGATCCTGCAGGCGAAGCTTTCCGCCACGGCGGTGCCGGGGAGGGTCGATGTGCGGCTGGTGGTGGCGCGGTGAGCGCCGCCCCCTCCCCGCCGCCCTCCATGGAGGCGCCCGCCCCCCTCTCCAACCGGGCGCTGGCCATGCTCTTCGTGGCGGCGCTGCTGCTCTTCGTCCTCGGTCGGCTCGATGTCGGAGGCGGGATCGACGGTTGGCTGATGCCGCGGATCGATGCGGCGCTGGCCGGGCGGGGGATCCGGGCGGAGGGGATCGAACGCCACGGTACGGCGCTGTGGTTGCGTCGGCTCTCCTTCGCCGATGCCGCGCTGCCCCCCCTGGATCGGGTGGTGCTCCATCCGCTGTGGTGGGCGTCGCTGCGTCGGCTGCGGCCGGTGGCCGCCTTCACCCTGAGCGGCACACGGCTGAGCGCACGCGGTCGGCTGTGGCGGGAGGCGGGATGGTTGCACTTCTCCGATGTGCAGGTCGATCTGGCTGCGGCGATGGTGCAGCCGCTGTTGCCGCCATCCCTGCCGGTGCGCCTCTCCGGTCGGATTCGTTGCACCGGCGCGCTGCAGCTCGATCCGGCCGGGCCACGGCCGCGGCAGCCCGATCTGCGCTGCCGCTGGGAGGAGGCCGCCGCGACGATGGGCGGCGGCAAGCCGATGGCGCTTGGCCTTTGGCGGTTGTCGCTTACACAGGGCAAGGCCGGATGGGCGTGGCACATCGACGGCGGGCCGGAGGGTATGGTACAGGGGCGGGGCGTGGTCCATGCCACGGCCGGAGCGGTGGGCGACTGGAAGCTGGCGGGCAAGTTGACGGTCAAGGCGGGCAAGGGGGAGGCCGCCGGCCTGCTGGCCACGCTGGTCGGCCCGGGGCGGCATGAGATCGGCGGGCGCGTGGGCGCGCCGGAGCTGCACTGATTGCGTCAGGAGGGAACGATGCGCATCATCATTGTCGAGGATGAGCCGGAGGTGCGCTCGGTGTTGCGCGATTTCGTCGATCTCTATGCCGCGGAGCGCGGGCAGGAGTGTCTCGTGGAGTCGCTCGCCGATCCGGTGGAGGCGCTCTTCCGCATCTCCGACGCCCCCTGTCGCTACGATGCCATCCTGCTGGACGTGCGGATGCCCGGCATGCGCGGTGACGACATCTATCAGGCGATCGACGGGCTCGACGGCGACCTCACCGGGCGGGTGCTGTTCGTCACCGGCTACGCCCACGACCTGATCGAGCGGTTTCGCGACCGTCCGCTCCATCTGTTGACCAAGCCGTTCACCTTCGACGCCTTCTGCCGTGCGATGGATGCGGTGCTCCGGCCGTCGGAGAAGGGCTGACCGAAGGCGGGGGGCGTGACCCGGCGCTGGCCGACGCCGTCACGGCGGGAGGCACGGACGGCCGGTGTCGCCTTCTGGCTGCTCACCCTGATCATGGTGCTGGTGGTGGCCCGGGTGCCGCTGCGGCAGGTGGTGGAGCCGCTCCTTCCGGCGCCGACGACCGGTGTGGCGCTCCATCCCGCGGTGGAGGGGATGCAGCGCGCAGCCCCCGTGGAGGAGGAGCGACGGACGGTGCGTCGCGCGCCCCCCCGCCGGCGGCAGGAGCGTTCCCCGCGGCGGGCGGGGGCGACCGATGCGGAGGGCGGTGGGGCGCCGCGCCACCCGGAGCCGGCCGGACCGACGGTGGGCGACCTGATCGCGACGCTGGAGCAGCGGCCCGCAGCACCTCGTTCGACCGCCCATCGCACCGCGGCGCGGAAACCGGCGCCGCAGGCGACGCCGCGCAAGCCGAAGGCACAGCGTCGTGCGTCGGTGGTCGGCGCCGTGCCGCGTGTGGCGGGCCGACGCAAGCGGCACGCGGCCGCGGCGGAACGCTCCGCCCATGCCGCACTGGCGCGCGACGTCCGTTGGGCGGCGGCCGGCCGCCGCAAGCGGAGGCGCTCTTCGGCCTCGGGCGGGGTGATCTATCGCCTGCAGATGGCCTCCTTCCACGACCTTGCCTCGGCCCGGGCGCTGATGCGGCGGTTGCGGCGCGGCGGGTTCGATCCGATCCTGGTGCGGCGCGGTAGTTGGTGGGCGGTGCGCTCCCACCGCTACCCCGACGAGGCGTCGGCCCGTCGGGCGGCGGCGCGCCTCTCCCGCCGCTTCCACCTGCAGGTGATGGTGCGGCATGATCGCTAGCATGGCCTGCGCGGCCACGGACGGCCGCGCACATTTGGATCTTGCGTATGCAAGCGGCGGTTTTGTGCTCTGATCGAGATCTGGCTTGCGCCCGCGTGAACGGGTCGAGGCGCTGATCGCCCTGGGCGGCAACCTGGGCGATCCCGCCGCCACCCTGGCTGCGGCCGCCCGTCGTCTTGCCGCCCATCCGGACATCGATCTGCTGGGGTGCTCCGCGCTCTACCGCAGCCGTGCCGTCGGCCCCGGGGCGCAGCCTGACTACCGCAACGCGGTGGTGCGGGTGGCCACCCCGCTGTCGGCGGAGGCGTTGCTCGCCCTGCTGCACCGGATCGAGTCGGCCTTCGGGCGGCAGCGGCGGATCCGTTGGGGGGCGCGCACGCTCGATCTCGATCTGCTCGCCTGGGGTGGGCGATGTTGTGATCGGCCGGAGCTGCGGTTGCCCCATCCACGGATGATGGAGCGTCCCTTCGTCCTGTGGCCGCTGCTCGATGTGGCGCCGGGGTGGATCCATCCGCGCAGCGGGATCCCGGCCGCCGAGGCGGCCTCCCGCGTCGATGAGGGCGGCTGCCGCCGTGTGGCGCCCCCCTGGCGCTGGATGGCGCAGGCAGAAAATGCCGGCGACGGCGGGCACATCTTGCCCGATCGGGATCGAACTCCAAGGAAAACTCCATAAGAATCAGGTTCATGCCTGTTGGCACCCGCCATGCTCCCCGGCGGGCATGATGGAATCCCAATCGATCGCTACCATCTCCGGCGCGGTGGCCGGCACCGGGGCGAGCGGCGTCACCCGGACGGGGAAGGAGTCGCTCCAGGGGGGGCTCTTCGCCGTGTTGATGCAGCTCTTCGCCGCCCGGATGGAGGGGGGGGCGGCGGCCGATGGCAAGGCGGCCGGTCTGTTGTCGGCACTGTTGCACGGCGGTCACGGCGCCGAGCTGGCCGCGCTGATCGACAAGGTGGCGCGGGGGACGGCCCGCTCCTCCGATCTCGCCGCCCTCTCCGCAGGTGCCCTGACCGAGCTTCGCCGGGCGTTGCAGTTGGGTGACGGTGCGGACGGCACGGCGCTGCTCGCCGGTTTGCGCCGGTTGGTCGCCGAGGCGAAGGGGGTCGATGCGAAGAGCGCTGAGGCGAAGGCCGCCGAGGCCAAGGGCATCGAGGCGAAGGGGGTCGATGCGAAGAGCGCTGAGGCGAAGGCCGCCGAGGCCAAGGGCATCGAGGCGAAGGGCATCGATGCGAAGGCCGCCGAGGCCAAGGGCATCGAGGCGAAGGGGGTCGATGCGAAGAGCGCTGAGGCGAAGGTCGCCGAGGCGAAGAGCGGCGGGCGGACGGACGACGGCTCGTCGCTGGCCGTCGCGGTGGTGGCCGCCGGCATCCGTATGGAGCAGCACTCCCGGCCGACGACCGGCGGATCGGAGCAGATGTCGGGCGGAGAGGCGCAGGCCGGCGTGGACCGGAGTGGGGCGAAGCGGGTTCGGCGGGTCGCTGCGGCTGCGGGGCGTGATGCCGGCCGCGGTCCCGCCGCATCGGCCGGTGGCGTTGCGTCGAAGGGCAGGTCGGGCTCGGCGCACACCGAGGGGGCATCGGCACCACAGCGGAGGGAGGTGGCGGGTGATACGCCGCCGCAGCGGCATCGGCGCGCAACAACGGACCGGTCTGCGGAGGCCGGCGCCCCGGCGGATGCGCGGCGTGCGGCCGGCGGGCGTGTCGTTTGGATCGACCGGCAGGCACACTCCGCCGCGTACGGCAAGGGGGATCCGTCTGTCGCGCAAGGTACATCGGCCACCGCCCAGGTCGCCACCGGTGCCGACCGGGCGCTGGAGATGGGCGGACACCATGCGCTCGATCCCGCCGTGTCGTCGACCGGCGACAAGAGGGGGCAGAAGGCGGCCGTTGCCGCTGCGGCACAGACCGATGGCGGCACGGTGCAGGACGATGGCGCACCGGCGCTGATGCGTCTCACCATGCCGACGGCGCAGGGCGCCCCCTCCGGCGAGGGGATGGCCGCCGCCGACAAGGCGCTCCATCCGCTCCATGGCGGTCGGGGTGTGGGACAGCACGGTGCGGGTGATCAGGGCGGTCGGCAAGGGCAGTACCACCCCTCCGGCGGCATGGACGGGGGCCTTGCGGGGGCACGGGGCGATCTGCCGCCGGCGGCGCGCGGCGGGGAGTTCTCCGCCCATCTCGCCTATCGCGCCCACGCCTCCACCTGGAGGCCGGCCGAGGCGATGATGCAGATCGGCCGGGCGGCGGGCGACGGCGCCATGCGCATCGATCTGCAGCTCGAGCCGGCCCATCTGGGCAAGGTCCATGTCGCCATCCAGTCGGACGGCGCGCGCCAGGTGCAGCTGCACATCACGGTGGACAGCGCAGCCGGCCGGCTGGCGCTCGATCAGAACATGGGGCAGCTGCGCGCCGCGCTGGCCCAGCAGGGGCTCGACCTCGGCGGCCTGTCGATGGAGCTGAGCTCGCAGGGGCAGCAGGGGGGGCAGCAGCAGGAGCGCGGCACCGGTGGGTTCGGCCGCATGCAGCGCCACGCCTTCCGCATCGTCGACGAGGGCGTGCTGGTGGAGCCGGGGGGAGCAGCGGGGTTCCATCGAGACACCAGCGGTCGGCTGAGCGTGCTGGCATGACGGTTCCGTTTTCGACCAACGTTTGATCAAGAGGATTCAAGGAGGATCTCATGGGTATCTACAATGCACTCTTCACAGGCGCGAGCGGCCTCTCCTCGTTCGGTGAGGCGGTGCGCGTGATCGGCGACAACATCGCCAACGTCAACTCGCTCGGATTCAAGGCACAGAACGTGGTCTTCTCCGACGTGCTCTCGCAGACGGTCAACGTCTCTCGCTCCAACATCGCCAACCAGGTGGGCAACGGTGTGCGCATCGCCCAGATCACCCGCGACTCCCAGCAGGGGAGCATCCAGAGCACCACCAACGCCACCGACATGGCGATCAACGGACGGGGGATGTTCGCCTTGCGCGACCCGGCCAGCGGCCAGACCTTCTACACCCGCGCCGGCGCCTTCTTCCTCGACAAGGATTTCAACCTGATCGACGGCCAGGGCTTCATCGTCCAGGGGTGGAAGACCGACACCACCGGTGCGGCCACCGGCAACGTGGGGGACATCACCTTCGCCAACCTGGCCGCCCAGGCCTCGGCGACGACCAAGGTGGATGTCGGGGTCTCCATCGACTCCAATGCGGTCAAGCCGGGCAGCGCCTTCAATCCCAACGACGCCACCACCTACAACTACAAGTCCGACGTCAACATCTTCGACTCGCTCGGCGCCACCCACGCGGTGAGCCTCTACTTCGTCAAGCAGGGGCTGGACGCCAACGGCCAGACGGTGTGGGACTGGCACGTGGCGGTGGCCGGCAACGAGCTGAAGGGGGCGGATTCCTCCACCCCGACTACGCCGGTGGAGATCGGAGGCGGCATCTACGACATCAACACCCCGGTCATTCCGGCGGGCACGGTCTGGCCGCAGAACACCGTGCTCAGCTCCGACACGGTGACCGACCAGACCATCATCATCCCCAAGGGGGCGCTCACCGACCAGTTCGGCACCACCAACATCGCCGCGATCACATGGACGGCCGGCCAGACCTTGGGCTCGGTCGCATCCCAGGCCTCGGTCGGCTCGCTCTCCACCTCCGGGTTGTTCACCCTCAACACCTCGGTGACGCCGTCGCCGACCTACAACGCGACCAACAGCACGATCCCCGCCAACACCACGCTCGAGGTGGGGACGGTGATCGATCCGACGACCACCACCAACAAGACGTTGACCGTCACCATATCCGATGAGGCGGGGACATCGGCCACGGTGACATGGACGGCGGCCCAGACGATGAGCGCCGCCGCCTCCGCCGCAGGGCTTTCGGCTACCGGTCCCTACCGGATCTCCACCGCCTCGTCGCTCGGGACGGCCGCGGTGACGGTGAACGCCGGCTCCATCGTGCCGCCGACGGTGGTCTCCGCCGGCAACATCTACCTGCCCGGCCACAACTCGATCAGCAACGCCACCACCACCGTGGCCAACGGCACGCTGCCCACCACCCTCTACGCCCAGAACAGCACCAACGGTCAGGCGGTCAACTCCAACGGTGTGGGGGCGACCATCACCGCCGACGCCCTGACCGTGGCCGGGTCGAGCACCATCACCTTCCCTCCGGGCTCGCTGCAGGACGAGAACGGCGTGGTCAACACCTCCACGGTCTCCTGGACGGCCAACACCAAGCTCTCGACGGCGGTGACCAGCAGCAACAAGACCATGGCCGCGCAGGGGGTCTACACCGTGGTCGGGACGGCGGACATCACCGTGCCGGCGAATACCACCCTCGGCGCTGGTCTGGTCAGCAATCCTGCGACCAGCAGCACGGCGACCACCGGCATCACCGGGGTGGGGCCGCAGTCGATGGTCTTCGACGCCAACGGCGCGCTGGTGCGGGAGTTCTCCCCCAAGATCACCCTGCCGTGGAACGGGGCCAACTCCAGCCAGATCAACTTCAACATGGGTTCGGCCACCACGGTGGATGCGCAGGGGACCACCGGCGGCAAGGGTCTGGACGGCGTGGTGCAGATGGCCGGTTCGTTCGCCACCCGGCAGATGACCCGCGACGGCTTCACCTCCGGCTTCCTCGACAAGCTGGAGACCGACTCCACCGGGCGGATCTTCGGGGTCTTCACCAACGGTCAGCGGCGTCCGCTGTTCCAGGTGGCGCTGGCCAACTTCCCCAACCCGGATGTGCTCTCCCATGTGGGCAACAACCTGCAGCAGGAGACGATCGCCTCCGGCTCGCCGGTGATGGAGAAGCCGGGCAACGGCGGCATGGGTTCGATCTCCCCCTTCGGCCTGGAGCAGTCCAATGTCGATCTGGCCGGGGAGTTCGTCAAGCTGATCGTGGTGCAGCGTGGTTACGAGGCCAACTCCAAGACCATCACCACCACCGACCAGATGCTCGCCTCGCTGATGCAGCTCAAGCGGTAGACATAACGTCGCATCGTCCTTCGCGACGGCAACCGGCCTTCCAGCCGCCGAAAGGGAAGGGTGTTCCCCTTCCCTTCCGCCGTCGTGGGAGGAGGCCGTTTCCCCCTCGGGTGACTTTCTGCCGTCGACCACGCTATCCTTGGCGCCGAATCGAGCTCCTGAGGGAGGTGGCATGGCTATTCTGGCTGGGAAGAAGGGGTTGATCCTCGGTGTGGCCAACGACAAATCGATCGCCTGGGGGGTGGCGCAGGCCTGCCGCCGCGAGGGGGCCGAGCTCGGTTTCAGCTACCTCGGCGAGGCGTTGGAGCGGCGGGTGCGGCCGCTGGCCGGGTCGGTCGATGCCGCCTTCCTGGCACCGCTCGACGTCGCCGAGGATGCGGCGATCGACGCCTTCTTCGACCGGGTGCGGGAGCACTGGTCGGAGATCGACTTCGTGGTTCATTCGATCGCCTACGCCAACAAGGAGACGCTCAAGGAGCCCTTCATTCGCACCAGTCGGGAGGATTTCCATCTGGCGCTCGATATCTCCGCCTACTCGATGATCGCCGTCGCCCGTCGGGCGGCCGCCATGATGTCCGCCGGCGGCAGTATGGTGACGATGAGCTACCTGGGCAGCGTGCGCGCGGTGCCCAACTACAATGTCATGGGGGTGGCCAAGGCGGCGCTGGAGTCGGCGGTGCGGTATCTGGCGGCCGATCTCGGCCGCGACGGCATCCGGGTCAACGCCGTTTCCGCCGGGCCGATCCGCACCCTGGCCGCCTCGGCGGTAGGCGATTTCCGCCGCCTGATGGCCAAGAGCGCCCGCGGCTCGATGCTCGGGCGCAACGTGACCCAGCTCGAGGTGGGCAACGCCACCGCCTTCCTCCTCTCCGATCTCGCATCGGGGATCACGGGGGAGGTGCATTATGTCGATGCCGGCTTCCATGTCGGGGCCGGTGATCCGGGGGCGCCCGACGCCTGACCGTGTCCGGATCGATCTACGGACGGTGCTTTCGTCTCTCCACCGCCGGTGAGTCGCACGGCGCGGGGTTGGTGGCCATCGTCGATGGCTGCCCCGCCGGCCTGCCGCTCTCCGAGGCCGACATCCAGCCCGACCTCGATCGCCGCCGTCCCGGCCGGTCGCGGCTGACCACCCAGCGGCGGGAGGCCGATCGGGTCGAGATCCTCTCCGGCGTCTTCGAGGGGGTGACCACCGGCACGCCGATCGCGCTGCTCATCCGCAACACCGACCAGCGCAGCGGCGACTACGAGGAGATCCGGGACAAGTTCCGCCCCGGTCATGCCGACTACACCTATTTCCACAAATACGGGCTGCGCGATTATCGCGGCGGCGGCCGTTCGTCGGCGCGCGAGACGGCGATGCGCGTGGCCGGCGGCGCCATCGCCCGCAAGCTGCTCGCCCGTTTCGGCGTCGAGATCTACGGCTGGGTCGACCAGGTCGGTGCCGTGCGCGCCGACCCCGCCCGTTTCGACCGGGCGGAGATCGCGCGCAACCCCCTCTTCTGCCCCGACGCCCGGGCGGCGGAGGCGATGGCCGAGGAGGTGGAGGCGGCGCGGCGGGCGCGCGATTCGATCGGCGCGGCGGTGGTGGTGGTGGCCGAGGGCGTGGCCGCGGGGCTGGGCGAGCCGGTGTTCGACCGGCTGGATGCCGAGCTGGCCAAGGCGATGGTCTCCATTCCGGCGGTCAAGGGGGTGGAGATCGGCGACGGCTTCGCCTGCGTGACCGCACGCGGCTCCGAGTTCGGCGATCCGATCCGCGCGGACGGTTTTGCCGGCAACCGCGCCGGCGGCATCCTGGGGGGGATCAGCAACGGCGAGCCCGTCCGTGTGCGGCTGGCGCTCAAGCCGACCTCGTCGATCGCCCGCCCGCGGCCGACCATCGACACCGCGGGCAACGAGACCGAGATCGTCACCAAGGGGCGGCACGACCCCTGCGTCGGCATCCGCGCGGTGCCGATCGCCGAGGCGATGATGGCGCTGGTGCTGGCCGATTTCCTGCTGCGGCAGCGCGGGGCGCGGCTGTGAGCCTCTCCTTCGGGCTGGTCGATGCGGTCGACATCCTGCTGGTCACCCTCTTCGTCTACGCCGTCCTCCACCTGATCAAGGGGACGCGGGCCGAGCAGATGCTGCTCGGGCTGCTGGTGCTGGTGGTGATCTACGAGCTGGCCGGCTTCTTCGGACTGCTGACGCTGGAGTGGCTCTTCGATCAGTTTTTCTCGGTCTTCGTCGTGATTCTGGTGATCCTGTTCCAGAACGAGATCCGGCGCGGATTGATGCGGGTGGCGCGCAATCCGATGCAGCTGCGCGGCGGTGCGCGGACGAAGCTGGTCGATGCGTTGGTGGCCGGCTGCAAGCTACTGGTCGAGCGCGGCTGGGGGGGGCTGTTGGTGATCGAGCGGACCACCGGTCTGCGCCAGATCTGTCAGACGGGGGTGGAGATGGATGCCCCGGTGGATGGCGATCTGATCGCCGCGCTCTTCTGTCCGGCGGCGCCGATGCACGACGGCGCGGTGGTCATCCGGCCGGATGCGCGGGGGGGGCGCATCGTCGCCGCCCGGGCGCTGCTGCCGCTGGCCCAGGCACGGGCCATCTCCGGTACCTTCGGCACCCGCCATCGGGCGGCGGTCGGCGTCACCGAGGAGAGCGATGCGCTGGTCGTCGTCGTCTCCGAGGAGCGGCGTGACATCCATCTGGTCAGCGAGGGGAGGATGAGCGCCGCGCTGGCGCCGCGACAGCTACGGCAGAGGCTGTTGCAGGAGCTGACCGTCGAGGAGGGTGAGGCGGCGGCCGGCTGGTTCGCCCGCTTGGGACGGCTGTGGGATCGGAGCTGAGCGGGCTGCGCGGGTTGCGCCTGTTGTTGCGCCGCCACTCGATGCGGATCTGGGCGGTGGTGATCGCCTTCGCCCTCTGGTTCCAGGTGCATGGCTCCGGCGTCGGTTCGGTCGGGATTGATGCCCCGCTGCAGGTGCGCGGGCTGGACAAGGCGCTGGTGGTGGTCAACGACCTGCCGGAGACGGTGCGGGTGACCATCAGCGGGCTGCAGGCGCGGATCAACCGGTTGAGCGACGGCGATGTGCGCATCACCATCGATGCGAGCGACATCGACAAACCGGGGGTGATCGATCGGGCGATCAGCGTGCAGGATGTGCGCCTGCCCGCCGGCATGAACATCGTCAAGATCCAGCCCGACCGGGTGCAGCTGCAGGTCGATCGGGTGGTCTCCCGCCGGCTGCCGGTGCGGGCGGCGATCGACATTCCCGAGCAGTGGCGGGTCGATCGGCTGACCGTCGAACCGGCGCAGGTGCAGGTGGCCGGCCCCGAGGTGTGGCTCGACGCCCTCTCCGGGCTCGACACCGAGACGCTGCGTCCCCCGCTGCGGGAGGGAGGGTTCACCATGGAGGCGCGGGTGGTGAGCCCGACCGGTCGGGCGGTGCGGATGGTCGATGCCGAGCGCAAGGTGAAAGTCTCCGGGGTGCTCTCCCGGGTGGCCGCCCCGCCGCAGGATTAGGGCGGGTGTCGGCGCGGGAGGTGGGCGCCGGCGTGACGCGGCGCTACTTCGGCACCGACGGGGTGCGCGGCCGGGTCAACACCCCGCCGATGACCGCCGAGTTCGCCCTGCGTCTGGGGCGGGCGGCCGGCTTCGTGCTGACCCGCCACCTCGCCCACCAGCCGCACATCCTGATCGGCAAGGATACCCGGCTCTCCGGCTACATGATCGAGAGCGCGCTCTGCGCCGGGCTGACCGCGCAGGGGATGAACGTGCAGTTGGTCGGGCCGATCCCGACGCCGGCGGTGGCCTACCTGACCCGCAGCCTGCGCGCCGATGCCGGGGTGATGATCTCCGCCTCGCACAATCCGGCCGGTGACAACGGCATCAAGTTCTTCGGCGGCGACGGCTTCAAGCTGCCCGACGCGGTGGAGCTGGAGATCGAGGGGGCGTTGGAGGAGCCGCCGGCGCTGCCGCCGGCGCTGGAGATCGGCAAGGCGGTGCGGGTGGGGGATGCGCGCGGCCGTTATATCGAGTTTCTCAAGGCGGCGCTGCCGCGCGGCGCCCGCTTCGACGGGCTGAAGGTGGTGGTCGACTGCGCCAACGGCGCCGCCTATCAGGTGGCGCCGGCGATCCTGCGCGAGCTTGGATGCACGGTGGTGGCCATTCACGATCGGCCGGACGGCTACAACATCAACCGCCAGTGCGGTTCGACCCATCCGGCGGCGATGGTCGGCGCGCTGCGTGCCCACAGCGCCGATGTCGGCTTCGCCCTCGACGGGGACGGCGACCGGCTCATCGCCTGCGACGAGCGGGGGGGGATCCTGGACGGCGATCGTATCCTGGCTACGCTTGCCACGCACCAGCAGCGCCACGGTTGGATGCGGGGCGACGGCGTGGTGGCGACGGTGATGAGCAACATGGGGCTTGCCCGTTATCTGGAGGGGCTGGGGCTTCGGCTCCACCGGGCGCCGGTGGGGGACCGCTACGTGCTGGAGATGATGCGGCAGACCGGCTGCAACCTGGGGGGGGAGCAGTCGGGCCACATCATCATGAGCGACTGCAACACCACCGGCGATGGCCTGTTGACCGCGTTGCAGCTGCTCTGTGCGCGGGCCGACGCCGGGGCGCCGATGTCACGCTTGGCGGCAGGGCTGACCCTCTTTCCGCAGCGGCTGTGGAACATCGTACTGCCTGAGCCGATCGATGTCGCAGCCCATGCAGGGGTGCAGGAGCTGCTGGCCCGGGCGGAGGCGCGGCTGGGCGATGCCGGGCGGGTGCTCGTGCGCATGTCGGGGACGGAGCCGAAGCTCAGGGTGATGGTCGAGGCGGAGCAGCGCGATCTGCTGGAGGAGGTGGGCGGGGAGCTTGTCGCGGATCTCGAGGCGATGTTGGGAGGTGATGGATGAGTACGTCGCAGGATCCGGATGGTGCGGCCGGGGAGGGCCGGGCGGAGCGCATCGAGTTCTCCGACGGCGAGGTGATCGTCGCCGAGGGGACGAAATCCCCGGCGGTCTTCTTCGTGGTCGAAGGGGTGGTGAAGGTGACCACGGTCGACGAACAGGGGCACGAGGTGGTCCTCGCCTGGCTGCGGCAGGGGGAGATCTTCGGCGAGATGAGCCTGATGTGCGATGTGCCGGCATCGGCGTCGGTGGTCGCCGACGGTGCGGTCACCGTCCACAGGATGACGTTGGAGGGCTTCATGGATGCGGTCCGCTCCCCACTGGCCCGCATGGTGATGGAGTCGCTCTTCGCCCGGCTGCGGCGGATGAACCACCGCTTGCTGGAGCTGGAGTCTCAGTTGCGGGAGGAAGAGCGCAGGGTCGATCGGCTGCGGCTGCGTGCGGAGAGTGATGCGATGCGCGCGCAGGTGGGCGATGCGCCGGTGGAGGTGGAGCGTTTCCCCTTCCATATCGGGCGGGGACGCGACGACGGCAAGCTCTCTTTCTTCTCGCTCTGGCACAACGATCTGGTCATCGAGGAGCATGCGCCCTATCATGTGTCGCGCAAGCACTGCCTGATCGACCGGCGCGGTGACGACTACTACCTGGTCGACCGTCACTCCCACTACGGCACGCTGGTCGACGGCGTGCAGATCGGCGGGGGGGCGGCCGATGAGGAGCTTCACCTGACCCCGGGGCGCCACCGCGTGCAGCTGGGTCGGGCCGACTCCCCCTTCGTGCTGTGGATCGAGGTGCCGGCGGGGGGCGGAGCGTAACGCGGGGCGCGGCCACGGACGGCCGCGCAAATCAAGGGCTTGCGTAAGCAAGCGATTGATTTATAAGGAGATAGAAGACCGCGCTCTTCGATCCCTGTCGAGCAAAAAGTCCACGGACGGACTTTTTGCGATGCGATCATGGATGACGGCTTCGTAAGAAGGCGGCATCCGCGACCAGGATGGTCGCGCAAATCCGGAGGTTGCGCATGCAAGCGACGGATTTGTAAGGCGATCG
>RFFX01000082.1 GCA_003696765.1 Zetaproteobacteria bacterium
GGCCTTGTTCCAGCACCCCTGCACGATCAGGTCGATGCCCAGCTCGCCGGCACGGGCCTCCACCACATGCGAGCTGCGGCCGGTGAGGATGGCCGGGCGAATGCCGGCGCGTTGCACCAGCTTGATGCCGTGGCCGTCGCGGACATGGAAGTGTTTGTGCTCGATGCCACGGTTATCGAGGGTGATGCGGCCGTCGGTGAGCACACCATCGACATCGAGCACCAGCATCCTGATGGAGGCCGCAGCGGCGAGTGGAAAGGGGGGGCGCTGCCGTGCCATCAGGCGATGCCCTGCTGCAGCAGATCGTGCAGGTGGACGATACCCACCACCCTGCCGGCGTCGTCCTCGACGAAGAGGGCGGTGATCTTGTGCTCCTCCATGCGCAGCACCGCCTCCGAGGCGAGTCGGTCGGGGGCGATGCAGCGGGGGGCGCCGTGGAGAAAACGGGAGACCGGGGTGCTCATGTCGGGCGATCCCCCCTCCAGGATGCGGCGCAGGTCGCCGTCGGTCATGCAGCCGACCAGCCGCCCGGCCTCGGTGATGCCGGTGATGCCCAGCCGGCAGCGGCTCATGGTCAGGATCGCCTCGCGCAACGGCGTTCGCACGTCGACCAGCGGCAGTTGATCGCCGCGGTGCATCACCTCCTCGACCCGCAGCAGCCGCCTGCCCAGCGCGCCTGCCGGGTGGACGCGGGCGAAATCCTCCGGCCGGAAGCCGCGGTGGCGCAGGGTGACCACCACCAGCGCGTCGCCCAGGGCCAGGGTGGCGGTGGTCGATGCGGTGGGGGCGAGGTTCATCGGGCAGGCCTCCTGCCGCACCGGCACATGGAGGGTGATGGAGGCGTGGCGGGCCAGGGTGGAGTCGGGGTTGCCGGTGATGGCGATGATCGGCGTCCCCAGCCGGGTGACGGTGGGCAGCAGGGCGCAGACCTCGGCGGTCTGGCCGCTGTGCGAGAGGGCGAGCAGCAGGTCGTGGCGGGTGATCATGCCGAGGTCGCCGTGCAGCGCCTCGGCGGCGTGGACGAAGAAGGAGGGGGTGCCGGTGGAGGCGAAGCTGGCCGCGATCTTGCGGGCGATGATGCCCGACTTGCCCATGCCGACCACCACCAGCCGCCCGCGTGTGGCGAGGATGGCGTCGATCGCCCGGTCGAAGGCGCGGTCCAGCGACTGCTCCACCGCGGCGATCGCCTCCCGCTCCAGCCTGAGCACCTCGCGCCCTTGCGCAACCCACGAGGGGTGGGTCACCGCCAGGCGACCTCGTTGATCGGTGGCTGTTCAAGCGCGGCGAGCAGCTCCTGCTTAACCCGTGCGAAGCGGCGGCGCAACCGGCGGGGGATCGGGTGCGCCGGGGTACGCTCGATGGTCAGCGGGTCGACCGCCCGACCGTCGATGCGGAACTCGAAGTGGAGGTGGGGGCCGGTGGCCAGCCCGCTCATGCCGACGTAGCCGATCACCTGGCCCTGCTCCACCCAGGAGCCTCGGTGCAGGCCGCGGGCGTAGCCGTGCAGGTGGCCGTAGGCGGTGCCGTGGTGGCGGTTGCGGTGGCGGATCAGGATGAAGCGGCCGTAGCCGCCGCGTCGGCCGAGGTAGACGATGCGACCGGCGCCGACGGCGTGGATCGGGGTGCCGATGGGTGCGGCGTAGTCGACGCCGCGGTGGGCGCGGGTATAGCCGAGGATCGGGTGTTTGCGCGCCAGGGTGAAGCGCGAGGAGATGCGGGTGAACTTGACCGGCGCCTTGAGGTAGTTCTTGCGCATGCTGGTGCCGTCCGGCGCGTAGTAGGCGCTATGGCCGTGGTCGTCGGTGAAGCGGATCGCCCGGTAGCGCCTGCCGCGGTTGACGAACTCCGCCGCCAGGATGGTGTCGCCGATGTGCCGCCCCCGGTCGTCGAAGCGCTCCTCGAGCAGCAGTGCGAAGCGGTCGCCCTTACGCAGGTTGCGCGCGAAATCGATGTCCCAGCTGAAGATGTCGACCAGGTTCATGGTGGTGCGGTCGTCGAGCCCGGCGCGGGCGGCGTCGCTGAAGAGGTTTTCCCGGATCACGCCGGAGGCGACCACCCGGCGGCTGGTCACCGTCCGGTCGCCGGTCGCCGCCCGCCAGCCGCCGCGGCCGCCACGGGTCAACTCGAGGGTGTGCAGCGGGTCGATCTCCATCGTCAGCCGGGTGGCGTCGCGGTGGTCGATGCGGGTGAGCCGCTGGCCGGGGTGGACTCGGGTCAACGGATAGAGGTCGCGGGCGGCGCGGGCCATGGCCAGCACCTCGCCGCTGGAGAAGCCGAGCCGGTGGAGCGCGCTGCTGGCGCTGTCGCCCCGGCGGATGGTGGTGGTGCGCACCCGTTGCGTCGGCGGGGAGGAGGGTGGGGGAAGGGCGGCGGCGAGGTGTTCGTGGTGGATGGTCGGCGGACGGGCCGGGGTGGCGGAGCGGGGCGGCAGCGCCAGCAGGGCGATCGGCAGAAGGATGCCGGCGGCGAGTGCGCCGGCGCGAAGACGGGTGTGCAGCGCCGGAGGACGGAAGGCGGCGGCCCGGGTTCCTGCCCGTCGCAACTGCGGGCCGAGCTGTGCGCCCGCCCGCCGCAGCCAGGAGCCGAGCCGTCCACCAGCCTGTTGCAGCCATGCGCGCAGGGTCGCCGCCATCCGCCCCCATGACGCGATGGCGCGGCGGCGCCGCGGGGCCTCGGGCGGGCGGATCGGCGGGGAGAAGTCGTCAGCCATGATCAGGACGCAAAAGATCCGCCCGTGGGCTTTTCGTCTCCCTCGCAAATCCATCGCTTGCCTGGGCAAGCTCTGGACTTGCGCAGCCGTCCTGCCCGCCGAGCGTTCCAGAGCGGGTCAGATGGTCGATGCGGATCGGCGCCGGCGGATGGGAGTCATGCCATGCCGACCAGAGCGGGTCGGGCGTGAGGGTGGCGGCATTCTCTTCGTACATGGCGATCAGCGCATCGGCCAGCGCGGTGGCGTCGCTGTGGGCGCAGGCGTAGGCATCGGCCTGAAACTCATGCCGACGGGAGAGCAGATTCATCAGCGGCGCAAGCCAGAAGCCGAGCCACGGCACAAGCAGCGTGAAGAGCGCCAGCAGCGCCCCGGCGGAGGGGGTGTCGATGCCGAACAGCGGCAGGAACCACGGCGCGTTGCCCAGCCAGCCGAGCAACGCGAAGCCGATCAGCGACAGCAGCAGCGACCAGACGATGCGCTGGAGGATATGGCGCTGCTTGAAGTGGCCCAGTTCGTGGGCCAGCACCGCTTCGACCTGCGTCGGGGTGAGCTGCTTGAGCAGCGTATCGAAAAAGACGATGCGCTTGTTGCGTCCGAAGCCGGTGAAGTAGGCATTACCGTGGGCCGAACGGCGCGAGCCGTCCATGACAAACAGGCCGCCGTTTTCAAAGCCGCAGCGGTTGAGCAAGGCATCGATGCGCTGTCGGAGCTCGTCCGCCTCCAGCGGGGTGAATTTGTTGAACAGCGGCGCGATCAGCGTCGGGTAGAGCCAGAGCATCAGCAGCGAGAAGCCCCCCCAGACCAGCCAGGCATCGAACCACCATGCCGGGCCGGCGTGGATCATCAGCCAGACGATCAGAGCGAGCAGGGGGGTGCCGATGAGCAGCACCAGCAGCGCATGTTTGGTCAGATCGGCGAAGAAGGTGGCCGGGGTGGTGCGGTTGAAGCCGAATGCTGCCTCCAGCCGGAAGGTGCGGTAGAGCGAGAGCGGCAGATCGAGCAGCGCGCCGATGAGCAGGAAGAGCAGCATCAGCGCAACGCTATGGGCAAGCGGGTCGAGTGTCAGCGTCCGGCGCAATGCGTGGTCGAGCCAGGCCAGGCCGCCGCCGACCGTCCAGCCGAGGAAGAGCAGCAGGTCGATGATTCGGCCGATCCATCCGAGGCGGAGCCGGGCGATGGTGTAGTCCGCCGCCTTGCGGTGCGCCTCGAGGGTGACC